>NZ_AMPR02000073.1:0-10812 GCF_000307735.3 Cupriavidus sp. HPC(L)
GGGGGGGGGGGGGGGGGGGGGGGCAGCGGCGGTGAATATGGCGGTGGGGCTTGAAACCACCTCCTCTCCCCAACCCTCTCCCCCTGAGGGGAGAGGGAGAACATCGGGGAACGGGTGAGGCTGGCGCGGTCGCGCTCAGTGCCGCCGCTCAGGGCAACTCAGTGCAGCTCAGTGCCGATGCCCGGCGCCCTCGCCGACACCCGCCGGCATCGCGGCGCCGCTGAACAACTGTGCGCAGTCGACCGGGTCGAAGCGGTACTCCTGGCCGCAGAAGTCGCAATGGATCTCGACCGAGCCGCGCTCGGCCACGATGTCGTCGACCTCGGCCTGGCCCAGCGACTGCAGCATGTTGGCCACCTTGGTGCGCGAGCACGAGCAACGGAAGTGCGGCGTGCCCGGTTCGAACACGCGCAGCCCGGCATCCTGCAGATCCTCCCAGAACAGCCGCCGCAGCAGCGTATCGGGCTGCTCGGCCAGCAGTTCCTCGGTCTTCAGCGTGGCGCCGAGCTGGCAGGCGCGGTCCCAGGTGTCGAGATCCTGGGCGCGGCCATGAGCCGACAGCGGCGCGCCGGTCTCGCCGACCTGCGCGGGCGGCCGGCCGGGCTTGCCTTCCATCGTGCCGCCGTAGGAGGGCAGCTTCTGCAGCAGCATGCCGGCGGCGACGCGGTCGTCGGCGGCCAGCCACAGCCGCGTGTCGAGCTGCTCCGAGGCCTGCATGTAGTGCTCGAGCACGGCGCTGATCGAACCCAGCGGTCCGTGGGCGTCGGCCAGCGGCACGATGCCCTGGTAGGGCTGCTGGCCCGGCAGCTTGTCGTGCGGGTCCAGCGTGATGGCAAAGCGGCCCTGGCCATGCTGATTGACCAGTTCGGCCAGCGTGGCATCGTCGGCGATCTCGACGCCTTCGGCCAGCTTGGCGGTGCCGCGCAGCGACAGGTCGGACAGGCATTCGACCACCAGCATCCGCACCGGCCCGTCGCCATGCAACTGCATCACCAGCGCGCCGTTGAACTTCAGGTTGGCCGACAGCAGCGCCGCGGCGGCCATCATCTCGCCGAGCAGCCGGCGGACCGGCGCCGGATAGTGGTGGCGCTGCAGCGCTTCCTGCCAGGTCGATTGCAGCCGCACCAGCTCGCCGCGCACCGGGGCGGCGTCGAACAGGAACTTCTGCAGGGTGTCCGGGGTTTGGGTTTCAGTCACGATCATCCATCGGTGGGATCGGCCGGCGCGTGGGCTCAGCCGATGCGTTTCAATTCTGTCTTGTAGACGGCCTGGCGTGCCGCGTACGTGTCGGTGTTGCGGTACAGGCCGGCCACTTCCTCGTCGCTCAGCTCGCGTACCGCCTTGGCCGGGGCGCCCAGGATCAGCGTGCGATCGGGGAACACCTTGCCTTCGGTGACGATGGCGCCGGCGCCGACCAGGCATTCCTTGCCGATCACCGCGCGGTTCAGCACCACCGCCTGGATGCCGATCAGCGCGCCTTCGCCGATCGTGCAGCCATGCAGCATGGCCTGGTGGCCGATGGTGACGCGGTCGCCGATCGTCAGCGGGCAGCCCGGATCGGTGTGCAGCACGGCGCCTTCCTGGACGTTGGTCGCTTCGCCGAGCACGATGGGCTCGTTGTCGCCCCGGATCACCGCGCCCGGCCAGACGCTGGCCCGCGCCTTGAGCGTCACGTTGCCGATCACGGTGGCTTCTGCGGCCACGTAGGCGTCGGCATCGATGGAAGGGGCGGTATCGCCGAGCTGGTAAAGCGGCATGAGGTCTCCTGTACGGGGTTCGTTTGTAGATGGGGATGGCCGCCGTGCCTTAAAGGGCGTGACCGCGTGCCGTTGCAGCGCTTGCCGGGCCGGACGACAGGCAGGGCAGGGCGCAAGCGCCGCGGCGGTGCCCATGGACGGCGGTGGGCCGTGCGGCCGGACGGTGCCGGCAGGGCTCTACAATGGCGGCCAGACCGGATTTTACGCCCATGCCCGCTGACGCTGCCGAACCCGCCCCGAACCACGCCACGCCGGGGCCGAACGACCCAGGTGCGACCTCTGCGCCGCTTTCGCTGCGCCACCGCGCGCTCGCCGTGCTGGCCGAGCGCGATCCTGCCGCCAAGGCGGCGGCCGCCCGCCGACTGCGCGCTACCGCATTGGAGGCCCCCGACGACGCCATCGGCGCCGGCCTGCAACTCGAGGCCGTCTGCCCGGTGCCCGGGCGCCCGGCACGCCCCGAGCTGGTGCCGCCGCAGAAGGTCGAGCGCCGTCGCTCGCTGCAGGACCCGGCGGGACGCGCGGTACTGATCCACGCGCTCGCGCATATCGAGTTCAACGCCATCAACCTGGCGCTCGACGCGGTCTGGCGCTTCGCCGGCATGCCGCCGGCGTATTACCGCGACTGGCTGCAGGTCGCCGACGAGGAGGCGCTGCACTTCACGCTGCTGGCCGCGCACCTGCGCCAGCTGGGCTTCGCCTACGGCGATTTCCCGGCGCACAACAGCCTGTGGGAGATGGCGGATCGCACCGCCGGCGACGTGCTGGCGCGCATGGCGCTGGTGCCGCGCACGCTGGAGGCGCGCGGGCTGGACGCCTCGCCGGTGGTCCGCACCCGGCTGGCCGACGCCGGCGATGCCGAGGCCGCGGCCATCATCGACATCATCCTGCGCGACGAGGTCGGCCACGTGGCGATTGGCAACCGCTGGTATCGCTGGCTTTGCGCGCAACGCGGGCTGGACCCCGTTACCACCTATGCCGAACTGGCCGAACGCCACCAGGCGCCGCGGCTGCGGCCGCCGTTCAATCTGGCGGCGCGCCGCGCGGCCGGCTTCGACGAGGACGAGCTGGCCTGGCTGACCGGCAGCGCCGGCTGACCGTCCAGGCGTTCCTCTTCTAAGCGTTGCCGACGCGCTGAGTTCCGGCGCGCTGGCCGGCGTTTGCTCGCTGCCGCGCCGCCTCTTCCTCCTGCAGCCGCAGCACGCGGCGCTGGATCTTGCCGGTGGTCGTCATCGGCAACTGGTCGATGAAGGCGATCGCCTTCGGGTACTCGTACGGCGCCAGCTGCCCGCGCACATGCTGCTGCAATTCGGCGACGAGCGCGGCCTCGGCGTCCGGCGAGCGCTGCACGCCGGGCGTCAGCACGATGAACGCCTTCACGATGGCGCCGCGCTCCGGGTCCGGCGACGGCACCACCGCGCAGTTCGACACCGCCGGATGCTTGAGCAGGCAGTTCTCGATCTCGCTGGGTCCGATCCGGTAGCCCGAGGACTTGAAGACGTCGTCGGCGCGCCCCTGATACCACAGGTAACCGTTTTCATCGACGCGGGCCAGATCGCCGGTGCGGCACCAGCGCAGGCCGTCGTGCTCGACAAACTTGCCCTCGGTGGCCGCCTCGTTCTTCCAGTAGCCGAGGAAGAACACCGGATCGGGATGGCCGTGGATGTCGGTGGTGCAGACCGCGACCTCGCCGTCCTCGCCGGGCGGGCAGGGGCGGCCTTCTTCGTCGACCACGGCGACGCGGTGGCCCGGGTAGGGCCGTCCCATCGAGCCAGGCCGCGCCGGCCAGCCGAGCTGCCCGTCGTCGTATTGCGCGGTGCAGTTGCCGACGATGTAGTTGATCTCGGTCTGGCCGAACATTTCGTTGACGATCACGCCGAAGGCCTCGCGGCACCAGTCGAACACCGTCTGGCCGACCGCCTCGCCCGCGCTCATCAGCGCGCGCAGGCGGATGTCGTAGCGCTCGCGCGGGGCGGGGCAGGCCTTCATCATCTGCTTGAGCGCGGTCGGGAACAGGAAGGTGTTGGTGACGCGGTAGCGCTCCATCAGCCCGAACGCGACCTCGGGCGAGAAGCGGCCCTGATAGCCGACGATCGACTTGCCGAAATACAGCGCCGGCATCAGCGCGTCCCAAAGTCCGCCCGTCCAGGCCCAGTCGGCGGGACTCCAGAACACATCGTCCTCGCGCGGATACCAGTTCTGCGAGCAGACGAAGCCGGTCAGATTGCCGATCAGCGCGCGGTGCGGCAGCAGCGCGCCCTTGGGCGGGCCGGTGGTGCCGCTGGTGTAGATCAGCACCGCGGCCTCGTCGGCCTTGGTCCGCTCGGCCGTGAAGTCGTCAGCCTGGTCCGCCAGCGCCGCGTCCCAGTCGCGGTCGCCCCGGCCGGCCGCGTCGCCGACTGCAATGACCGCCTGCAACGCCGGGCAGTCGCCGCGCGCGGCCAGCAGATTGTCGATCGAGGTCTCGTCGGCGATCGCCACGCAGGCCTCGCTGTGCTGCAGCCGATAGCCCAGCGCCTCGGGGCCGAACAGCATCGACAGCGGCATTGCGATCGCGCCGAGCTGGTAGACCGCCATATGGGCGACCACGGTCTCGATCCGCTGCGGCAGCACGATGGCGACGCGGTCGCCGCGCCGGACCCCGAGCGCACGCAGCGCGTGCGACAGCCGGTTGGCGTCGCGCTGGATCTCGCCGTAGCGGTGCGCGGCGCGCCGGCCGTCCTCGTGCTCGGCATGGACGGCGATCCGGTCGCGCGTGGCGGGGTCGCGCGCCCAACGGCCGCAGCAGGCTTCGGCGAGATTGAAGTATTCGGGAACGTGCCAGCGGAAATCGCGGTAGAGCGCGGAATAGTCGTCGCGCCGGCTGTCCGGCAGCGAGGGTGCGGCCATGGTGGTCTCCGTTCTTTTCTTGTGTGCCGGGCGTTGGGGCGCCGCGGCGTTTGTTGGCATGCTGGCTGGCGTCGCGGGCGTGCTTGTGGCTACAATCGCGGTAAATCGAACGAGCGTTCGATTTTCTGGCTCCGGGATGGCGGGCTTCACCACGACCATCAAGACCATCGCGACCATCGCGACCATCGCGACCATCACGACCGGCAGCGCCATCGCCGCAACCAAACAGCCGACAGGCGGGACAGGGCAGACCATGACGATCCGCGACACATCGCGCTCCGAATGTATCACGGTGCGTGGCCTCGATTACCACGTGCGCCACTGGGGCGAACCCGGCGCGCCGAAGCTGTTCCTGCTGCATGGCTGGATGGACGTGGCGGCCTCGTTCCAGTTCCTGGTCGACGCGCTGCGCGGCCGCTGGCATGCGATCGCGCCGGACTGGCGCGGCTTCGGCGGCAGCGGTTGGCCGACCCGCCATCCGGGCACGGCCTCGTACTGGTTTCCCGACTATCTGGCCGATCTCGAGGTCCTGCTCGACCACTATCAGCCCGACGGCGCGGTCGACCTGGTCGGCCACAGCATGGGCGCGAACATCGCGTGTTTCTACGCCGGCGTGCGTCCGGAGCGGGTGCGCCGCGTGGTGGACCTGGAAGGTTTTGGCATGACCGCCACGCGGCCGGAACAGGCGCCGCGGCGCTTTGCCCGCTGGCTCGACGAATTGCGTGAACCGCCGACGCTGAAGACCTACGACAGCGTCGAGGCGGTCGCGGCGCGGCTGAAGAAGACCAATCCGCGGCTGCGCGACGATCGCGCGGCGTTTCTTGCCGAACACTGGTCGCGCCGCAACGAAGCGGGCCACTGGGAGATCCTCGGCGACCCCGCGCACAAGATGATCAATCCGGTGCTGTATCGGGTCGACGAGGCGATGGCGATCTGGGCCGCGGCGACCGCGCCCGTGCTGCATGTCGAGGCGCGCGACTCCGAGACGCTGCGCCATATCGCCCACAAGCAGAGCATCGCGGAATTCAAGCAGCGCTTTGCCGCGTTCCGCGACTTCCGCGAGGTGATCGTCGACGACGCCGGCCACATGCTGCATCACGACCAGCCCGAGGCGGTTGCCGCGCTGATCGAGTCGTTCTGCGGTTGAGCCCGCGCGGCGGGCGTCAGCGCCTCAAGACCCCAGGATTTCAGTCCGCGCCGTGCGTCAGCGCCTCCTTCAGCGCGGCGTTGTTGCTGGTATGCACGTGGACCAGCGCCTTGTCCGGGAAGGCGTAGTGATACGCGCGGCGCAGCGCCAGCGCGGCCTCGTGGAAGCCGGACAGGATCAGCTTCTGCTTGTTCGGATAGAACGCGATATCGCCGGCGGCAAAGATGCCGCGGCGCGAGCTTTCGTAGGTCGTCGTATCGACCAGGATGCGGCCGGCGCGCATGTCGAGATCCCAATGCGCGATCGGGCCCGGTTCGGACACCAGGCCGTACAGCGCGACCAGTTCGTCGGCCGGCAGCGTCAGCGTGTCCTCGCGCGTGCGTACCTGCGCAGCGACCAGCGTGTCGCCCTCGGTCTGCAGCGCGCCCAGCATGCCGACGACAAAATCCATCTCGCCGGCCGCCACCGCGGCGCGCATCTCGGCCACGGTATGGTCGGCCGCGCGGAAGCCTTCGCGCCGATGCAGCAGCGTGACGCGCGCGGCCACCTTGCGCAGCGCCAGCGCCCAGTCCAGCGCCGAGTCGCCGCCGCCGGCGACGATCACGCGCTTGCCGGCGAAGCGCGACACGTCGCGTACCGCATAGTGCAAATGCCGGCCCTCGAGCGGGGCCGCCTCGGGCAGCGACACGCGCTGCGGGGCGAAGGCGCCGGCGCCGGCGCAGATCAGTACCGCGGCGACGTCGAAACGCTTGCCGGCGTCGGTGGCGACCAGCAGCCGCTGCGGCTCGCCCGGCAGCTCCTGCACGCCCTCGGCGCGCTGGCCGAAATGCATCGGCACGGCGAACGGCGCGCATTGCTCCAGCAGCCGGTCGACCAGTTCCTGGGCCAGGCAGCCGGGCACCGCAGGAATGTCGTAGATCGGCTTCTCGGGATAAAGCTCGGTGCACTGGCCGCCGGCGCGGTCCAGCACATCGATGATCTCGCATTGCAGGCCCAGCACCCTGGCCTGGAACGCGGCGAACAGGCCGACCGGTCCGGCGCCGACGATCAGCACGTCGGTGCGGACCGGCTCGGCATGCGTTGCTGCGGGAGAGGAAGCGTCGTGGGAGGGGGAGGCCGGGTGGGAGTTCTGCATGATCGGATCGTTGCGGTCGGCGCGCGCGATGACGGCACGCGGCGCGAAGAGACTGGGGAGGCGTCCACTATACCCCGGCCCAGCCGCGCTTCCGGCTACGCCACCGTTGGCGGCATGGCTTTGCGCGGCCTGCGCCGGGGGGCTGCCCTCGGCTCTGCGGGCGGCGAAGGCGCGGGAGTAGAATGACGGAATGCACGCTTCCCACGCCGCCTCCCACGCCATCAACGCCGACCTGCATTGCCACTCGACCATCTCGGACGGCACGCTACCGCCCGCGGTCGTCGCCGAGCGGGCGCACGCGAACGGCGTCGAAATCTGGTCGCTGACCGACCATGACGAACTGGGCGGCCAGCTGATCGCGCGCGAGACCGCCGAGGCGCTGGGCATGCGCTATGTGCCCGGCGTCGAGATCTCGGTGACCTGGGCCGGCCAGACGGTGCACATCGTCGGCCTGCAGATCGATCCGCTGTGCCCCGAACTGATCGACGGCCTGACCGCGACGCGCTCGGGCCGGGCCCGCCGCGCGCAGGACATCGGCGAGGCACTGCGCGCGGTCGGCATCGAGGGCGCCTACGAAGGCGCGCTGCGCTATGTCGGCAACCCGGACCTGATCTCGCGCACGCACTTTGCCCGCTGGATGGTCGACGAGGGCATCTGCGGCAATATCTCCGAGGTGTTCGACCGCTATCTGACCGAAGGGCGGCCCGGCTATGTCGGCCATCGCTGGGCCACGCTCGGCGAGGCGGTCAAATGGATCCGCGCCGCCGGCGGCATTGCCGTGATGGCGCATCCCGGCCGCTACGACTACACCGATACGCAGCACGACGCGCTGTTCGACGAGTTCACCGCGCTTGGCGGCGGCGCCGTCGAGGTCGTGACCGGCAGCCATACGCCGGACCAGTACCGCCGCTATGCCGACGTCGCGCGCCACTACGGGCTGCTCGCCTCGCGCGGCTCGGACTTCCATGGGCCGGGCGAGGGACGCGTCGAGATCGGCACGCTGCCGCCGCTGCCGTCGTCGCTGACGCCGGTCTGGCACGACTGGTAAGCCGCCCGCTCGCGCCATGTCGCAGTTCTTCGATATCCATCCGCTCGATCCGCAATCGCGGCTGATCAAGCAGGCCGCCCAGATCGTCGGCAAGGGCGGGCTGATCGCGCTGCCGACCGATTCGAGCTATGCGCTGGCCTGCCGGCTCGACGACAAGGCGGCGGTGGAGCGCCTGCGCCGGCTGCGCGGCATCGACGACAAGCACCACCTGACGCTGATGTGCCGCGACCTGTCCGAACTCGGCAACTTCGCCCGGGTCGACAACCGCCAGTACCGCTGGATCAAGGGCGCCACGCCGGGGCCCTATGTGTTCATCCTCGAGGCCACCAAGGAGGTGCCGCGGCGGCTGTCGCATCCGGCCCGCAAGACGATCGGCGTGCGCGTGCCCGACCACGCCATCCCGCAGGCGCTGCTGAACGAACTGGGCCAGCCGATCATCAGCGCGACGCTGCAGCTGCCCGGCGACGCCGCGCCGCTGGACGATCCGCTGGAGATCCGTGAACGCCTGCAGAAGCAGCTCGACCTGGTGATCTGCGGCGGCACCGCGCCCGCGCATGCCTGTACGGTGATCGACCTGACCAGCGGCGAACCGGTGCTGGTGCGCGCCGGACGTGGCGATGTCGCCCGCTTCGGGCTTTGAGCGCGGCGTGTTGCCGCTGGGCGCCTCGAGCCACCCCGCGCGCGCGACGCGCCCGACGAATCGGCGTGGCGAGCGGTGCCCGCCGTTACAATAGCGCCCCATGGACGCCTCTCTGATTCAGACCTTCGCGGTCTACGCGCTGCCCGTGCTGTTCGCCATCACGCTGCACGAGGCAGCGCATGGCTATGTGGCCAAGCATTTCGGCGACAACACCGCCTATATCCTCGGCCGGGTCAGCCTGAACCCGGTCCGCCATATCGATCCGATCGGCACGATCGCCGTGCCGCTGCTGCTGTACCTGGTCACCAGCGGCCAGTTCGTGTTCGGCTACGCCAAGCCGGTGCCGGTCGCCTTCGGCCGGCTGCGCAATCCGCGCTGGCACAGCATGTGGGTGGCGCTGGCCGGCCCGGGCGCGAACCTGGTGCAGGCCTTCGCCTGGGCGCTGATCGCGCTGGGCCTGGTGCTGGCGCAGGTCGACGAGCCGTTCTTCGCGCAGATGGCCCGCGCCGGCGTGCTGGTCAACCTGGTGGTGGCGGCGTTCAACCTGTTCCCGATTCCGCCGCTCGACGGCGGGCGCGTGCTCAGCGCCTTGCTGCCGCAGCGGATGGCGTACGCGCTGTCGAAGATCGAGCCGTACGGCATCTTCGTCGTGCTGGCGCTGGTCGCCGCCGGCGTGATCACGCGGGTCTGGATGCAGCCGGTGATGAGCCTGCTCGGCTCGCTGGTCCAGCTGCTGCTGGCGCCGATCCTGGCACTGGTGCAATGACGCTGCAATGACGCTGGTGCAATGATTTCCTGAAAGACTGATTACAACGACATGTTCCCCGATCGCGTTCTCTCCGGCATGCGGCCTACCGGCGCGCTGCATCTTGGCCACTACCATGGCGTGCTGAAAAACTGGGTCAAGCTGCAGTCGGAGCACCCGTGCTTCTTCTTCGTGGCCGACTGGCACGCGCTGACGACGCACTACGAGTCGCCCGAGGTGATCGGCCAATCGGTCTGGGAGATGCTGACCGACTGGCTGGCCGCCGGCGTCGATCCGGAGCAGGCGACGCTGTTCATCCAGAGCCGCGTGCCCGAGCACGCCGAGCTGTTCACGCTGCTGTCGATGGGCACGCCGCTGGGCTGGCTCGAGCGCGTGCCGACCTACAAGGACCAGATCGAGAAACTGAAGGACAAGGACCTGGCGACCTACGGCTTCCTCGGCTACCCGCTGCTGCAGGCGGCCGACATCCTGATCTACCGCGCCGACAAGGTGCCGGTGGGCGAGGATCAGGTGCCGCACGTCGAGATCACGCGCGAGATCGCGCGCCGCTTCAACTTCCTGTATGGCCGCCAGCCCGGTTTCGAGGAGAAGGCGCAGGAGGCCGCGAAAAAGCTCGGCGGCAAGCGTACCCGCGTGTTCCTCAACCTGCGCAAGACCTTCCAGGAGCAGGGCACCGACAGCGCGCTGGAAGAGGGCCGCGCGCTGGTCGCGCAGTCGCAGAGCCTGTCCAATGACGATCGCGAGCTGCTGCTGGGCTATCTGGCCGGATCGCGCAAGACCATCCTGGTCGAGCCGCAGGCGCTGCTGACGGCGGCCTCGCGGATGCCCGGGCTCGACGGCCAGAAGATGTCGAAGTCCTACGGCAACACGATCCGCATGCGCGAGGACAAGGACTCGGTCGAGAAGAAGGTTCGCACGATGCCGACCGACCCGGCGCGCGTGCGCCGCACCGATCCGGGCGAGCCGGCGCGCTGCCCGGTATGGCAGCTGCACCAGGTGTATTCCGATGAACCGACCAAAGAGTGGGTGCTCAAGGGCTGCCGCAGCGCCGGCATCGGCTGCATCGAATGCAAGCAGCCGGTGATCGAGGGCATCCTGCGCGAGCAGCAGCCGATGCTCGAGCGCGCGCAGCCGTACATGGACAATCCGGCCCTGCTGCGCGACATCGTCGACCACGGCTGCGCCAAGGCCAGCGCGGTCGCGCAGGAGACCATGCGCGAGGTGCGCGAGGCGATGGGGCTGGGATACCGCTGATGGGCTCGCTGCCGCCGTCTGTGCCGTCAACGATTTCCGTCGGTGCGCCGCATGCCGCGATCGGCGAGCCGTCGCCGTGGGTGGTGCGCTGGACGCCGTTGCTGCGCGCCGGCGGCCGCGTGCTGGACCTCGCCTGCGGCAGCGGGCGCCATGCGCGCTGGCTGGCCGAGCGCGGTTTC
>NZ_AMPR02000072.1:0-10847 GCF_000307735.3 Cupriavidus sp. HPC(L)
ATGTCGCGCCGGCCGCGGTGGCGGCGCTGCTGCGCGCCAGCGGCACGGCGGCGATGGTGCATGGCCACACGCACCGCCCGGCCCGGCATGACGAGCCGCATGGCCTGCGCTGGGTACTGACCGATTGGGATCTCGATGGCGCGCATCCGCGCGCGGCGGCATTGCAGCTCGATGCCGAGGGCTTTCGCGAGCTGCCGCAGCTGGACTGAGCCATCAGGCAAGACGGAGGTCCTGCCCCGTTCGCTTGATGCGATCGCGCTACTTCATCAGCTTGCGCAGCTCGCTGGCATCGAAGCGATCGTTGGGCGTGTTCTCCAGATGCTCGCCGAGCCGGTCCAACGCGGCCTGCACGGCCTCGAGCTTTTCCTGCTGGCTCGCCGCATGGTCGATCAGGCTTTTGAGCGCCAGCGACACCGGATCGTCGGCATTCGGTGTGATGCCGTAAGCCGAGAACTCCTGCCGTGCGCCCTGCTGCGAAGGCGGCGCGTCGGGCAGGATGATGCGGGCCGGCACGCCGACCGCGGTCGCGCCCGGCGGCACCGGCTTCAGTACCACGGCATTGGAGCCGACGCGCGCGCCATCGCCGATGGTGAAGCCGCCCAGCACCTTGGCGCCGGCGCTGACGACCACGCCGGTGCCCAGCGTCGGATGCCGCTTCTGGCCCTTGTACAACGAGGTGCCGCCCAGCGTCACGCCCTGATAGATCGTGCAGTCGTCGCCGATCTCGGCGGTCTCGCCGATCACCACGCCCATGCCGTGATCGATGAACACGCGCCGGCCCATCTTGACCGCCGGATGGATTTCGATGCCGGTCAGGAAGCGCGACCAGTGCGAGATCCAGCGGCCCAGCCAGTGCATCCCTGCATTCCAGCAGGCGTGCGCGAAGCGGTGGAACACCACGGCATGCAGGCCCGGGTAACACGTCAGCACCTCCAGCCGGCTGCGCGCGGCGGGGTCGCGCTGCATGATGGTGTCGATATCTTCCTTGAGGCGAGAGAACATCTTGGTCGTGTGCGATTGCCCCGCCGTGCCGCGCGCCATCGGAACGCGCATGCCGCCGGGGTCGTGTCCGGGCAATGCCCTGGGGAAAACGGAAGCAGGGAGTGTAAGAGATTTGGCACCCTGATGCCGTCATGGGCATCGGGCGCCGCACCTGCCCCGCCGCTACGTCGACACGCGCGGGAGCAGCCCGGGCGTGCGCGGCGCGGGCGTCAACATCGCTCGCGATGGAAGGCGTGAGGAGCGTCGGTGCCCAGAGAAGAGGCGGCGATTCGCGCCAATGTCATGTCTCCGTGGTGTTGCCACTGCGGTCGCTATTGCGGTCGCTGTTGCGGTCGCCGCCGCGCGGTCCGCGTCCGGCCAGTGTCATCTGCTTGGCGATGCCGCGCAGCAGATTGACTTCCTCCTGCTCCAGCCCGCTGCGCGCGAACAGCCGCCGCAGCCGCGGCATCAGCTTCTTCGGATGGGCCGGATCCAGAAAGCCGATCGCCTCCAGGCCCTGCTGCAGATGCACGAACATCGCCTCGATCTGCTCGGCCGTGGCGGCCTGCCCAGCATAGCCGATATCGCTCGGCACCGCCGCGCGCTCCTGCAGCAGCGCCAGCCGCATCTCGTAGGCGACGAGCTGCACCGCCTGGGCCAGGTTCAGCGAGGCGTAGGCCGGATTGGCTGGGATATGGGTCACCACCGAGCAGCGATCGACGGCCTCGTTGGGCAGGCCGAAGCGCTCGTTGCCGAAGACGAACGCGATATCGGCCGGCTCGGCGGTTTCCGCTTCGATGCCGGACGCGCCGGCCAGCAAGTGCTCGCTGGCCTTTGCCGTCGCCTCGCGCGGCAGCAGCCGCGGTGGCCCGAACTCGCGCTGGCGCGCGGTCATCGCGACGGTATAGGACGCGCCGGCCAGCGCCGCCTCCAGATCGTCGACCACAAGCGCGGCCCGCAGCACGTCGTCGGCACCGCTGGCCAGCGCGACGGCTTCCGGATGCTCGCGCACGGCCGGCTCCCGCGGCGACACCAGCACCAGCGTCCCGGGCCGGCCGCCGAAGCCCATGGTCTTGATGGCGCGCGCCACCGAGCCGACGTTGCCGGGATGGCTGGTCTCGACCAGCACGAAGCGCACGCGCGCGAACGCGGCGTCCAGGGCCTGCTGCGGGGCGCCCGGGGCCTCGTTTGCGTGCTCGCTCGTGTCCATTGACGGGTTCCTATACAATGCGGGGTTCAATTTATTTGGCGCGCCGCTCCGCCGCTCCGGCCGAGGCATCGATGCCGGCCAGCGCAGCCAGGGCCAGCGCGCCCGTTCTTCTACAATCCGTTGTGTTGTCCGCCGGGAGCCGCGCGCGCCATGTCGTCCGCAGCGCCGCCCGCTTTCCGGCGTCCTGGAGAGATTCATGCATCCGATGCTCAATATCGCCATCAAGGCCGCCCGCAAGGCCGGTTCCATCATCAACCGCGCGTCGATGGACGTGGATCTCCTGCGTGTTTCGCGCAAGCAGCACAACGATTTCGTTACCGAGGTCGACCGCGCCGCCGAGGCCGCGATCATCGAGATCATCCGCACGGCGTACCCGGAACACGGCATTCTAGCGGAAGAGTCCGGCCAGTCCTGGCGCGAGGGCGAGGAAGGCCACGAGTACACCTGGGTCATCGACCCGCTCGACGGCACCACCAATTTCATCCACGGCTTCCCGCAATACTGCGTGTCGATCGCCCAGCTGCACAAGGGCTCGCCGGTGCAGGCGGTGGTCTACGACCCGACCCGCGACGAGCTGTTCACCGCGACCAAGGGCGCCGGCGCCTTCCTGAACAACCGCCGCATCCGCGTCAGCCGCCGCGACAAGCTGGCCGACTGCCTGATCGGCACCGGCTTCCCCTTCCGTGACCTGGATGGCCTCGAGGCCTATGTCAAAGTGTTCGCGCTGATGACGCAGAACTGCGCCGGCCTGCGCCGGCCCGGCGCCGCCGCGCTGGACCTGGCCTACGTCGCCTGCGGCCGGCTGGACGGCTTCTTCGAGACCGGGCTGAAGCCCTGGGACATGGCGGCCGGCATGCTGCTCATCACCGAAGCCGGCGGCCTGGTCGGCAACTACGCCGGCGAAGCGCGCCAGCTCGAACAGGGCGAGGTGCTGGCCGGCAACCCGAAGGCATTCGCGCAGATGGTGCGCCTGCTGACGCCGTATTCGCTGGACAACGGCGGGCCGGTGGCCTGAGGGGTCGGCCCCGGGATGAACCGGGGCGCTAACCATCCCTCACAGTTTTTCACCCAACTCCTCTCCGTACCGGGCCGCAACGCGCAGTAAAATGCGCGTTTGCGTGCGACGCCCACGGCCTCGCGCACGCTCCGAACCCGGCCGCTGCCCGTCTGCAGTGGCCCGCCGAGAGGATTGCATGTCCGAAGACCTGCCAACTACCGCGGCCGCCAGCGCATCGGCTGGTACCGCGGAAAAACACACGCCGATGATGGCGCAGTATTTGCGCATCAAGGCCGACCATCCGGACACCCTGCTCTTCTACCGGATGGGCGATTTCTACGAGCTGTTCCACGACGACGCCGAGAAGGCCGCGCGGCTGCTCGACATCACGCTGACCGCGCGCGGCAGCTCCAACGGCGTGCCGATCCGCATGGCCGGCATCCCCTTCCATTCGGTCGACCAATATCTGGCCAAGCTGGTCAAGCTGGGCGAGTCGGTGGCGATCTGCGAGCAGATCGGCGATCCAGCCACCAGCAAGGGACCGGTCGAGCGCAAGGTGGTCCGGATCGTCACGCCCGGCACGCTGACCGACGCGGCGCTGCTGCCGGACAAGGCCGATACCTTCCTGATGGCGGTGCACCAGCAAACGATGCGGCGCGGCGTCAGCAAGACTGGGCTGGCCTGGCTCAACCTCGCCAGCGGCGAACTGCGGCTGATGGAATGCGAGGTGGCACAACTGGCGCGGGAGCTGGAGCGCATCCGCCCCGCCGAGCTGCTGCACACCGATGGCATCGAACTGCCGGCGCACCCGTGCGCGCGCACCCGCTTGCCCGAGTGGCACTTCGACCAGGATGCCGGCGCGCGTCGCCTGCGCGAGCAACTGGGCGTCGCCAGTCTCGATCCGTTCGGCTGCCGCCCGCTGGGCGCGGCGCTGGGCGCGGCCGGCGCGCTGCTGAACTATGCGGCCAGCACGCAGGGCCAGTCGCTGCGTCATGTGCAGGGCGTCACGGTCGAACACGAAACCGAATTCGTTGGCCTGGACACCGCCACGCGCCGCAATCTCGAATTGACCGAGACGCTGCGCGGCGGCGAAGCGCCGACGCTGTTCTCGCTGCTCGATACCTGTGCCACCGCGATGGGCAGCCGGCTGCTGCGCCACTGGCTGCACCATCCGCTGCGCGAGCGGTCGATTCCCCAGGCACGGCAGCAGGCCATCGGCGCGCTGCTGGCGCAGGATCTCGACACGCTGCGCGCGCGCCTGCGCCGGCTCGCCGACGTCGAGCGCATCACCGCCCGGCTGGCGCTGCTGAGCGCGCGTCCGCGCGACCTGTCGTCGCTGCGCGATACGCTGGCGGCGCTGCCCGACGTGCAGGCCTGCGTGACCCCGGACGACACCGCCCCGCTGCTGGCGCAGACGCTGGCGGAGCTGGCGGTACCGCAGGACTGCCTGGACCTGCTGGCGCGCGCGATCGCACCGGAGCCGTCGACGGCGGTGCGCGATGGCGGCGTGATCGCCCGCGGCTACGACGCCGAGCTCGACGAGCTGCGCGATATCTCCGAGAACTGCGGGCAGTTCCTGATCGACCTGGAAGCGCGCGAACGCACCCGCACCGGCATCGCCAATCTGCGCGTCGAATACAACCGCGTGCATGGCTTCTATATCGAGGTCACCAACGGCCAGGCCGACAAGGTGCCCGACGACTATCGCCGGCGCCAGACGCTGAAGAACGCCGAGCGCTATATCACGCCGGAGCTGAAGGCCTTCGAGGACAAGGCGCTGTCGGCGCAGGACCGTGCGCTGGCCCGCGAGAAGCAGCTGTACGAAGGTCTGCTGCAACTGCTGCTGCCGCATATCGGCGAGCTGCGCCGGGTCGCGGCGGCGCTGTCGCGGCTGGACGTGCTGGCCGCGCTGGGCGAACGGGCGCGCACGCTGGACTGGTCGTGCCCCGAGCGCGTCGACGAGAACGTGATCGACATCGTGCAGGGCCGTCATCCGGTGGTCGAGGGCCAGTTGGCCGCGGAGTCGACGCCGTTCATCGCCAACGACTGCCAGCTGACCGAGGCGCGCAAGCTGCTGCTGATCACCGGCCCGAACATGGGCGGTAAGTCGACCTTCATGCGCCAGACCGCGCTGATCGTGCTGCTGGCCTGCGTCGGCGCCTATGTGCCGGCGCGGCGCGCGACGGTCGGGCCGATCGACCGGATCTTCACGCGCATCGGCGCCGCCGACGACCTGGCCGGCGGCCGCTCGACCTTCATGGTCGAGATGACCGAGGCCGCCGCCATCCTGCACAACGCGACGCCGCACAGCCTGGTGCTGATGGACGAGATCGGCCGCGGCACATCGACCTTCGACGGCCTGGCACTGGCATGGGCGATCGCCCGCCATCTGCTCGCGCACAACCGCAGCCACACGCTGTTCGCCACGCACTATTTCGAGCTGACACAGCTGCCGCAGGAATTTCCGCAGGCGGCCAACGTGCATCTGTCCGCGGTCGAGCATGGCGACGGCATCGTCTTCTTGCACGCGGTGCAGGACGGCCCGGCCAGCCAGAGCTACGGCCTGCAGGTCGCGCAACTGGCAGGCGTGCCGCAACCGGTCATCCGCGCCGCGCGCAAGCATCTGGCCTGGCTCGAGCAGCAATCGACCGACGCCACGCCGACGCCGCAGCTGGATCTGTTCGCGGCGCCGGCGGTGCCCACGGCTGACGATGACGATGTCCGCGACGATGGCGCCGCCGCTTCCGTTGCGCCGGCCAACGATGCGCTGAACGAGGCCATGCGCGATCTCGATCCCGACAGCATGACGCCGCGGCAGGCGCTCGACGCCTTGTACCGACTGAAGGCGCTGGCCGAGGAATCCGGTCAGCCGGCATGACGATGGCAAGCGCGCGCCGATGGGCCCTGTCGTGCCGACCGCTGCTGGCCATTGCGATGGCGGCGGCGCTGATGGGCGCGTGGTGCACGCAGAGCGCCGCCGCCGTGCAGCCGGTCGCCGCCAAATCGCAGGCAGCCGGCGGCAAGGCCGACGGCAAAGGCGGCAAGGCTGTCGACTCGCGACTGGTCCGCATCGCACTGTTCGCCGACCTGCCCCAATGGCCCGACGCCGAGGCGCCGACGCAGCAACTGCTGGACAACCTCGCGCAGCGCAAGCTCGCCTTCGTGATCCATGCCGGCGGCATCAAGGGCGATACCGAGTCGTGCGCCGATGCAATGCTGGCCGGCCGGCTGGGGCTGCTCGATCTGTCGCCGCTGCCGCTGATCTATATCCCGGGCGAAACCGACTGGGCAGAGTGTGAGCAGGCCGTCAACGGCAGCTTCGATCCCGACGAGCGGCTGGCCAGGCTGCGCGAGCTGGCCTTTCCGGACGACGATTCGCTGGGCCAGCGCAAGCTTCGGCTGATCCGGCAATCGGATCAGGCCAAGTTCCGCAGCTATCGCGAGAACGTGCGCTGGACCGCAGGCAACGTGCTGCTGGTCGGCATGAACGTGCCCGACGACAACAACCACTATCGCACCGAGGCCGGCCGCAACGGCGAATTCGAGGATCGCCGCGAAGCCAACCGGCAATGGCTCGCACGCGCGTTCTCGGTCGCCGAACAGGAATCGCTCGACGGCATCGTGCTGGTGATCCACGGCGATCCGCTGTTCGGCAACGGCTGGGAGAAGCGCGGCAAGCCGACGCTGCTCGACGGATTCCTGCGCCATCGCAAGCGCGACGGCTATCTTGAATTCAAGCGGCAGTTGCGCGAGCTGGTCAGCGACTATCGCGGGCAGGTGCTGCTGATCCACAGCAGCATCGGGGGCTTCGGCATCGATACGCCGCTGCGCGATGCGAAGGGCAAGACGATCCGCAGCTTCACGCGCGTCGCGCTGCCGGTGGGCTCGCCGAAGCAATGGACCGAACTGACGATCTCGCCCGATTCGCGTTCGCTGTTCTCGGTCGCGCTGCAGGACGGCGCGGGCAAGAACTAGCGCGGAAACCTCACCCCCCGGAAAGCGAAAAAGCCGGCAATGCCGGCTTTTCCGTTCGATGGATCCATACGCCGATCAGTGCAGCGTGCGCGGGCTGTCGTCGTCCTCGTCCTCGTCGACCACCTCGATGCCGGACGCGCCGTGCGCGTGGCCGTGCTCCACTTCTTCGGCGGTCGCTTCGCGGACCTCGGAGACCTTCAGCCAGAAACGCAGCGCCATGCCGGCCAGCGGATGATTGCCGTCGAGCACCACCTTGTCCTCGGCGACATCGGTAACGGTATAGATCACCGAATCCTCTTCGTCACCGTCTTCGGGCACGCCTTCGAACTGCATGCCGACTTCCAGCGGCTCGGGAAAACGATCGCGCGGCTCGACCTTGACCAGTTCGGCGTCGTAGTCGCCGAAGGCATCCTCGGGCTCGAGCTGCAACTGCGTCTCGAAGCCTGCGGCATGACCGTCGAGTGCTTCCTCGATCTTGGGGAACGTGCCATCATAGCCGCCGTGCAAGTAGACCATCGGCTCATCCGATTCTTCGATCAGATTGCCCTGCGCATCCGACAGCTTGTACACCACGGACACAACCGTGTTCTTCGCGATTTTCAATTCTTCACTCCATGAACGATTCCGCATTATACGCGCAGGCCCTGCCCCGCGGCCCGGTGGATCCGGATGCGCCACTTCAGCTGCTCGGGGGCATGACGCCCGCCGCATTCATGCGTGATATCTGGCACCGCAAACCCCTGCTGGTTCGACAAGCCATCCCTGATATCGTGCCCCCAGTCTCGCGGGAAGCGCTTTTCGAGCTGGCCGACCGCGACGACGTCGAGTCGCGGCTCGTCACCCACTTCCGCAACCGCTGGAAACTGGCGCACGGCCCCTTTGCCGCCGACAACCTGCCGCCCGCCAAGGCGCGCCAATGGACGCTGCTGGTCCAGGGCGTGAACCTCCACAATAGCGCGGCGGCCGCGCTGATGGGGCAATTCCGCTTCATTCCCGATGCACGCCTGGACGATGTGATGGTCAGCTATGCCACCGACGGCGGCGGTGTCGGTCCGCACTTCGACTCCTATGACGTGTTCCTGCTGCAAGTTTCGGGCCGGCGCCACTGGCGCATCTCGTCGCAGGACCGGCTCGAACTGGTGCCCGATCTTCCATTAAAGATACTGGCCGAATTCGAAGCGGAACAGGAGTTCGTGCTGGAGCCGGGCGACATGCTGTACCTGCCGCCGCAATACGCCCACGATGGCGTCGCCGACGGCGAGTGCATGACCTGCTCGATCGGTTTCCGCGCCCCGGCCTATCGAGAGCTGGCGGGCCATTTTCTGGCGTGGCTGTCGGAAACCGTGGAGGACAACGAAGCGTTGTCCGGGCGTTATGCCGACCCCGGTCAGGCGGCCACTTCGCGCCCCGCGCAACTGCCGGCGGATCTCGCCCGCGCCGTTGCGCAACGGCTGCAGGCGTTGCGCTGGTCCAATGACATGGTGTCCGAGTTTATCGGCACCCATCTGTCCGAACCGAAGCCCGGCGTGGAGTTCGCCGAGGTTCCGCAAATCGCCGCCGGAAAATACGCGAAACTGGCCAGAACGCACGGCATTGTGTTGGCGCCGGCTTCGATCGCGCTATACGACCGCAGCCATTTCTTCC
Organism: Cupriavidus sp. HPC(L); assembly: GCF_000307735.3. Taxonomy (NCBI): domain Bacteria; kingdom Pseudomonadati; phylum Pseudomonadota; class Betaproteobacteria; order Burkholderiales; family Burkholderiaceae; genus Cupriavidus; species Cupriavidus sp. HPC(L). The sequence goes on from NZ_AMPR02000072.1 coordinate 8,808, forward strand.
TCAATGGCGAGGCCTACGAGGTGCCGGGCGAGCTGGCCGGCTGGCTGCGCCGGCTGGCCGATCGGCGCCATTTGACCGCCGCCGAGGTCGCGCAATGCGCCGACCTGCCCGAGCTGATGGAGACCTTTCACCATTGGACGCTGGAGGGCTGGCTGCAGCTGGCACCGGCTGCGATGTAATAATGCGTAACAGTGTGGTCAGCAAATGACGCCGCTACACAAGCCGGGAAAACGTGGATATAATCGCCAGCTGGCTCGTACTGTGGACCAAAGCAATTACGGCACCGGGGAGAGCCATTAAATTGAAGTTCACGAGCGATAATTACCGGTAATTATTCATCGCCTGTTTTTCTTTCTATTACAAGTTAAAGGACGAACAATGAAGAAGTCTCTCCTGATCGCTTCCCTGCTGGCTGCTGTTGCCGTGGCCGCTTGCGGCAAGAAGGAAGAAGCCGCTCCCGCAGCTGACACCGCTGCTCCGGCTGCTACCGCTCCGGCTACCGAAGCTTCGGCTCCGGCTGCTGACACCGCTGCTGCTCCGGCTGCCGACGCTTCGGCCCCGGCTGCTGACGCTTCGGCTCCGGCCGCTGACGCTTCGGCTGCGGAAGCCAAGTAAGCGTTCGCCCGAACGAAAAAACCGGCCTTCGGGCCGGTTTTTTTTATGGGCGCTCGCCGGGCCGCGCCGCCGCGGCCGGCTCGCCCCCCTTGGTCTGATCGCGTCAGATCGATCCCTTCACCGCCTGCCAGCCCAGGCCCTCGTACTGGTCCGCGACCAGGATATCGTCGGGACCCGCGCCGAGCGCCGCCGCCAGCGCGCCGGTCGCCAACGCCGGCGTGTTGTTCTGCTGGCTCAGATGGGCCGCAACCACGCGGCCGAGGCCGCTGTGCGCGACGCGCGCCAGGATCGCCGCGGCCACCTCGTTGGCCAGATGGCCGAAGTCGCCGCCGATGCGCCGTTTCAGCGAAGGCGGATACACCGAGTTGCGCAGCATCTCGCGGTCGTGATTGCACTCGAGCACCAGCGCATCGACGCCCGCCAGACGGGCCACCAGATAAGGCGTCTCCATTCCCGCGTCGGTCAGCACCCCAAGCCGTGCATCGCCATCGGACAGCACGAACTGCACCGGCTCGCGCGCATCGTGGGGCACGGTGTAGGGCAATACCTGCAGATTGCCGATCTCGAACGTGTAGTCGGCGCCGATCACACGCACATCGGCCTTGTCGGCACCGCGCAGATGCAAGGTCGCGAGCCAGGTGCCATGCGTGGTGAAGACCGGCAGCCCATGCCGCGCGGCAAAGGCATAGGCCGAGCCGACATGGTCGCCGTGCTCGTGCGTGACCAGCACCGCGTCGAGCCCGTCCGGGGTCACGCCAAGCCGCTCGAGCCGCCGCGCGGTCTCGCGCAGACCGAAGCCGCAGTCGAGCAGCACGCGGGTCACGCTGACGCCATCACGGGATTCGATCAGCAGCGAATTGCCTTCGCTGCCGCTGCCCAGAAAGCCGAACCGCATCATCGCCGCGCCCGCCCCTTGTCGGGACGGGCCACGGCGGCGCGCCGATCCGGCATCGCAGGTCCGCTCAATGCAGCGCGCAAGGCGGCGCTCAATGCAGCTGCTCGTCGAGCAGCGTCAGGATGCGCTTGGCGATCTCGGTCGACTCCGGCTGCCCGGCGTCGTTCAGCACCGTGACGGTGGTGCCCGAACCGCTGCCCTTCAGTGCGACGCGATACTTCTTGGCCTGGCGCGCGGCATCGCCGCCGCTGCGCGTGAACAGCTTGGAGAAGAAGCCGCGGTTGTCGTTGACCGTGTCACGGGTATCGACATAGCGGACGTAGTACAGGCCCTGGCCGCGGTCGCGGTCTTCGACCGTGAAGTTGACGCGGTCCAGCGCGAGGCCGACCGAGCGCCAGGCGCGGTCGAACGGCTCGGGCAGCTGCAGTGCCTGCGCGCCGTTGACCTGCGTCAGATAGCTGGCCGAAGCCGCCGCGGCCGCGGTCTTGCCGGCGCCGGCGTCGGCCGGCGCGGCCGGCTTGGCGGCGCCA
>NZ_AMPR02000071.1:0-10858 GCF_000307735.3 Cupriavidus sp. HPC(L)
CTGCCAACGGACCGGCCGGCAGTGCGTGGCCTGCTCGGGTTCCGGCCTGGCCGGCCGGTTCCGCCTCCGCGCCGTCGGCATCCGCACCGGCGATCCGCGCCGACCAGTCCTTCTGCATCAGGATGAAGTTCCCCAGCATCGTCTCCAGTACCGTGCGGTCGATCTTCGCCAGCGGCATCGTCTGATGCAGGATCAGCGTGCCGGACTGCGGCTCCAGCCCGAGCGCCGCGCCGTGGTCGCGCAGCGGTTCAACCCCGGTGGCCAGCATCTCGCCGACCAGTTCACGGCCGAGCCGCTGCGGCAGTTCCTCGGCGATCAATCCGACCAGCACCAGATTGTGGTTGTCGTCATCGCGGCGGAAGGTGATCGGGTACTCCTCGTCGACGCGGATATGGCACAGGCCATCCTCGTCGAACGCCATTTCGGGAATCCCGATCGATTCGCCGAACTCCGCCAGCAGGCGGTCAAATCCATCCAGTCTGTTCATGTCGCGCTCCAGTGGCGTCGTTCACACCTCGATCCATGGCATCGATCGAACTCGATACCGGGTGTCGATGCTGCCGATCGGCGGCCCTCATTTCCATCTCATCGTTCCATCATTTATTGCTCATTGTCGCTACCTAGACTGGCGCCATCCTGAACCGAGGGCCATCGAGCCAACACCTGGCATCGGACGCGACTCGGATTCCGGCATCGTCTTCGGAGCAACACATGACTATCCCAACGTTGAACAGCCTCGCCGTACTGCCTCGGCTGGTGCAGTCGGCGCGCCGCCCCATTGCCGCGCACCTGCCCGCGACGCGGGTGGTCCTTGTCGACGATCACGCCGTGATGCGCGAGGGCCTGAAGTCCCTGCTGACCAAGGCCGACCCGACCGTCGATATCGTCGGCGAAGCCTCGGACGGCCACGGCGCCGTCCATGCCTGCCTGCAGCTCCATCCCGATCTGATTCTGATGGACCTCCAATTGCGCTCGCTCGACGGCGTCGATGCCATTGCGACGATTCGCCGCAGATGGCCGAGCATCCGGGTCGTGGTACTGGCCGGCCTGCATTCGGAGAACCGGGCGGCGGCCGCGCTGCGCGCCGGCGCCCACGCCTACGTGCTCAAGCGCAGCAACCTGGAAAAGCTGATGGCGGCGCTGCATGCGGTGCGGCAGGACATGGCCTATCTCGATCCCGACATCGATCTCGAACAGGTCGACGCGATGCGCCGCGCCGACGGGAACGACGGCAGCCAGGTGGCCGCCGCGGGCCTGACGCCGCGCGAGCGTCAGATACTGAAGCTGGTCGCCGAGGGACACACCAACCGGCGTGTCGCCGAGCGCCTGTCGATCAGCCTGAAGACCGTCGAAACGCATCGGATGAACCTGATGCGCAAGCTCGACGCCCATCACGTCGCCGACCTGTCCAAATGGGCGCGGCGGCTCGGCCTGATCGACATCTGATCGGGCCGATTCGGCAGCCACGGCCCGGGCCATGCCGCCCGGACCGGGCTGCGCCGTAGCGTCATGCGGCATCACGGCTGTGCCGGCCGCCCTTGCCGTTGGCCGCCCCGCATGCGATAGCGAACCCGCACCATGCCAGCATCGCCGTCCGGCCAGCATTGCGCGCCGAGCTTGCGATAGAGCGACAGCAACCGCCGCCCAAGCTGCTGCTCGTCGACATCGCCGCGATCGCCCCGATCGCCCCCATCGCCCCGATCGCCCCCATCGCCTCCGCCCGCTTTGCCCTCCATCAACGGCACCAGCCCTTCGACCGTCTGGACCTCCGGCACCGATCGCTCGATCGCATGGATCAGCGATACCAGCGCGCGCATCGCGCCGCCGACGTCGCCTGCGGCGCTCGGCGGAGCCGGCGAATACGGCGAATACGGCGAATCCGACGAACTCGATATGCCGGGCCCGCCGTACGCCGCGACGTCGTACGCCGCGATATCGCAGATCAACAAGGTGCCCTGCTCGAAGCGGTAGATCAGATCCAGGCCGCCAAACCGCACCCGGCGCCCGAGTTCGAACGCCGACTCGCCGAGATAGGCCATGACGGTCTGCAGGCCGCGCGACAGCAGAAAGCCGGTGACCGGGTCTGCCGGCACGACGGCCGCGGCCCGCGGCGATTCGCTGTCGGAATGGTTCGGTGCGGCCACGATCGATTACCGCGGGGCGACCGTGGCCTTGATGGCCGCGATCATTTCCTGTGTCAGCTGGCCAGCTTCACGCAGATATTGATCGTGGTGCTGGTCGGCGTTGTCGCGTGCCTTGCCCGAGTCGCGCGCCGCCGAGTCCGAAACGTTGCGCGCGAGATCGGCATGAATCTGCGCCTCCTCTGCCTTGCCGCGCGTGCCGGCGGTGACGATCTGCCCGACCATATTGCCGATATTGCCGGCCGGGGTACCCAGATGGGATCCCATGTCCGCCCCCATGCCGAAACCCATCGCCGGATTCCTGGCGCCGTACACGCCGCCGCCGATGCCGCACAGCAGGCTGAATCCGCCGGTGACGATCCCGGTGATGCCGCTGCCCACCTCGGCGCTCTTGCGCTGGTCCTTGGCCTCGATGGCCCGTTGGTAGGCGAGCTTCTGCAGGTCCGCCACGTTCTTCTCGAGCGCCGCATGGCACTCCACGTAGGTGTTGTACAGCTTCCTCATCAACGCCTGGAATTCGAGGATCATGGCCTGGGCCGATTTTGTCTCGCTGCTGGCCGCCGGCGCTTGCGGCACGGCGATCGGCTGCTGCGTCGCGACGCCGGCCGGATTGGTGATCATGTTCATCGTTGCTGCTCCTGTGAAATCAGTGAAATCGCTTCCGCGATGTCGGCGGCGGCGGCCTGCCGATGCGGCGCCACCGCCCGCTTCTTGAAAAGGGAACGACTGTCGGCAATCAAACGCCGGCGGTCACCGCCTGCAGTGCCACGTCGCGAACCTCGCCGATTGCGTTGGTGATGTTCTCGGTATTGTCGATATGGTCCTGGGTGATCCGTTCGAGCGCGTTCTTGTTCTCCTTGATCTGCCGGCCTATCAAGTCGATCAGGAACTGCAGCATCATCGCGTGGATCATCACGCGCTCAATCTCTTCCTTCTTGTTGGCGCCCTCGATGCGCAGCGCATTGACGGTGATCTGCTGCGCCGCCGGCGCAACCACCCGCGCCGTCGTCGACGCCGCCTCCAGCGCGGCCGTGAAATTGACCGCCGCGCGCATCGTCGCCAGCGTCAGCTGCTTCTTGACCTGGTCGATGAAGGTGGACTGGATGACCTCGGTGGTCAATCCGCGCACCTGCTTGGCCGCCTGCCATAGCGACTGCTCGACCAATTTCTGCACCGCCTCGTTGGTGAACGACTTGGCGAACGCCTCCGCCAGCTTCTGGCTGCCGCCGGCAACCCGCAGCGAATTGCGCAGCTGCACGGCGACATCGTCGACCAGGGTCTGCGCGATGTTCTTGACCAGCTGCGATGCGGCCTCGGCGGCGTCACCGCCCTTCTCCATCGCATTGACCAGCGTCACGCCGACCGAACTGATTCGCTTGCCGCCCTGCTCCACGCCGGTGGTCAGCAGCTCGCCGGCTGCCGTGCCGAGGATCGCGTTGGCCGCCTTGGCGATCCTCGCCACCGAGACCACACTGGCGAGGCCGGCCACCACGCTCAAGCCCATTTCCCATTTCGCCAGTTCGTCGATATGGTGGCGAAGCTTGCCGGCGAGTTCGGGGTGAGCCATCTCGATGGTCTGCAGCGTGCATTTCGCCAGTCCCACCAGGCCAGCCGCGAGGTCGATGGCACCCTGGGGCTGCCCGGTGGCGATCTTCAACGCGCCGGTCACGACCTGCGCGGCGGCCATGGCCCAGTTCAGCACCAGCCCCAGCACCTGCCCTTTGCCGGCCTTCTGCTGCATCTGCTTCTGCTTCTCGGCGGCCTCCTGCTCCTTGCGTTGCTTCTCTTCGATCGCCGCCATTTCTTCCTTGCGCAGCGCCAGCGTGTGGTCGAGGTTGGCCTTCATCATTTCGGCCGTGAAGATGCCGCTCTCGACCTGCAGTTCCATCAGCACCGCCTCGGGATTCAGCGCGCGCCGATAGAACGCGTGCATCGATTCGGCCGCGCTACCGAGGTCGTTCAGCGCCAGTTGAACTCCCTGTTCGTCCTGCTTCGAAGCCGCCTTCGCGGCACGGAACGCGCCGGACAACACATCCATGACGCTGTCCCAGGCGCGCTCGGCGGTTCGCCGATCGACCTCGCGCAGCGCCGCCGGCGGTGGCTTCAACAGTGAAGCGGCAAGGGCGGCGGCTCGAGCGACCTCGTCGGCCTGATCGGCCTCCTCGACCGCCGGCCCCGAAGCCACCGGCATGGTGACGCGCGTGGCCGTACTGCCGCCGACCGGACCGGTCCGGCCGGGTCCGCTCGCCTCCCACTGCGTATCGAGGCGTTCCCGCCTCTCCCCGCCGGGAACCAGCCCAATGGGCTGTAGTGCATTGGCACCGATCATTGTTTTCCTTCCTCCATACCTTCGTCCTCGGCCGCCAGCGGCGTTGCGGGCTGCAAGGCCCGCAACGACCGCAACGATTGTTCGGCGAGACCGCGCAGTCCCTGACAGGCGTCCTGCTCCCCGCACCACCCGATCGCGGCCGAATAGGCTTGCGCCGCTTTCTGATAGTCGCCGCACAGCTGCAGGCTGATCCCGGCCAGATAGGGCGGCTTCGGCTCCCACATGCGCAGCTGCGCGCAGCGCGTGAAGCAGTAGATCGCCTCGTCGTGCCGATGCAGCTTCTGCAGGCTCAGCCCCAGCGACAGCCAGTAGTCGTAGCCATGCGGGTCGATCGCCGCCAGCGCAAGGAAGAGCTGCCGCGCGCCCTCGTGATCGTTCGCCTCGTACCGCTGGCAGGCGTACGTGTACAGGACCTCGAGCGCGGCGGCATCGAGCCCGAACAATGCGCGCAGGCTTCCGCCCTCGGCGAAATAGCGCTCGACGCCCTGCCGGGCCGCGATCTGGTCGTCCAGCTCGTTCGGCTCGTCCGGCTCGTTCGGCTCGTCCGGCTCGTTCGGCTCGTTTGGCTCGATCGCTGCGATCGGCTCGTCAGGCGCCGGAGCGCAATCGCCGTCGACGAGGCCGGCGTCTGCAACCGACGCCGCTGCGGATGGGCTTGTCTGCTTCAGCACGCTTTGCACGGTGCTCTCCCTGGCTTGCGCGATCAGACCTTCGACGTGATCTGTTCCTTGATGCGCTTGACCATGTCGATCAGCGACGTCAGCAGTTGCTGGACCACCTGCAGCAGGCTCAGCGCAATATTGGTCTGCTGCATGTACTGGCTGTTCATGTCGGTGTACTCGGTCTTCTTGATATCCAGGCTGCCGATGGCAGTGCGCAACTGGGCGGCCGCGTATTTCTGGCTCGCGAATTCCTCGAAGCTTGCGTATTTGCGGGGAAAGACGCCGTCGATCTGCAGGTTGTTGTCCCACATGTAGCGGGCGACATCGCTTGGCAACGTGGTGGTCTTGTTCGGATCGGAACCGATGTCCTTGTCGATCGCGATCTGGGTCGCGTTCTTCAGCCTCTCGATCGCGCGCGCCATTTCGTTGTTCCACTTGTACTCGTCCATGCGCGAGCCGACTTCGAGTCGCTGGTTCTCGATCGCCTGGAACATCATCGCGAAGCACGCGGAATCGGTGACCGGCTTGGTGTCGTAGTTGCGCGGCACCAGCAGGCCGCCGACAAACGGCGCGGGATCGGCGGTCGTCAGGGGCACTTCCTTGGCAGGCGCGTCGGTTTGCAGCAGCAGCTCCGGATTGGGCCGCGTTTGTATTTGTCCAGGCATTTTTCTACTCCAATTCAATATTCAAGATTCAAGACAGGACGGCCTCGTCATGCAAAACGGCGCACGCGTTTCTTGGGCTTTTCCGCCGTGCCCTCGGCGCGAGGCGGCACCGGAGCGGTTTGTTGTTCATCGCCACCCGCACCGAACACCTTTTGCTTGTAGCGTTCGATTTCGCGGCGGTCCTGCGCGGCGCGCAGGTTCATTTCCTTGATCATGGCCTGCAGCTGCTCCATCCGGCCCTGGATGTCATCGCCGTTGTTGCGGCTCGCTTCCAGGAAGGCGGCCAGCGCGGCCAGCTCGTGCGCGGCCTTGGGATCCCTGGCCGCCCGCAGCTGCAGATCGTCGATGCGCCGTTCGATTTCGGCCCAGTCGTTCATCTCCCTTTGCAGCGTCGCGCGCAGACGTTCGAGCGTTTCCACGGCCTGCTTCCACAATTGCTCTTCTTCCATCTTGCTTCTCCATTCGAAGCCCGTTGTGGTGACTCTACGGATCAAGGCTTCATGAATCTATTGAAAAATCCGGGGTGCTAAAGCATTTGGTTTGCGTTCGGGTATTGCGCCAAGTCGTTGCCGACTGCGTTGCCGACTGCGTTGCCGAATTGGCCGTCGAGTGCGCCAGCCCGACGCGCCGCCTACGCTTGCGTTTCCGCGAGGCGGCGCCAGATCTTGTCGATCGTGCGTGTCCCTGCCGCACATACCTCGCGCAGCGCGGTCAGCCTGGCGAAGGCCTCCGGCGTCTGCGGCTCAAGCAGCTGCGCGTCGATGGCCCGGCGTGCGCGCGCCAGATCGGCGCGTAGCCGCTTGCGCAGCGCGCCGTCGCGGTCCTCGGCAAGACGGCCTTCGATGCTGGTGCCATACACGGCGGGGGTGGCGGTCGGATCGGGTTCCATCAAAGCTCCAGCGGTAGATGCATCAGCTCGCCCTCGCGCTCGAGGTCGATGCCGTTGCGGTCCAGATGCACGATCACGTGGCCGGCCGGCAGCCGGCTGCCGGTCTTCAGCCGCGTGCCGTTGGCCAGATCGAGAAAGGCCAGCTCGCCGCTGCCGCCGAAGCTGACCACCGGCGCGGGAAAGATGCCGGTCTGAATCGACCGGGTCGGGATGTTCTGGAAGATGACCTTGGGCGCCTCGGGATAGGAGCCGGCGAACGCGTGCGTGACCGCGGACAGGCTGCGCTGTCCGCCCTCGTCGAGCACGCCGGTGATCAGGATCAGGTCCTTCTCCCGCGCGACGCTGAGCCGGCCGATCAGTCCCGCATCGCGCAGCATGCCGATGAGCGTCTTGACGCTGGCGCCGACCGGGTCCTCGACCGACCACCGCTGCAGGCCCTGCATCGACGACAGCATCGACACCGCCCGGCGCCAGCGCGCGTCGGCGTGGATCGTGCCCTGGATGACCACCGTGCCGCCCGCCTGGCCGGGCCGCGCGCGGGCCTCGCCAAATCCATGCAGGTTCAGCACCGCCTGCACGTTGCGCACCAGTTCGTCCTGGCACAAGGTGTTGTCGCGATACGGCTTGCCGTGCTCGCGCAGCTTGTCGACCAGCGCGTTGCGCGCACTCGAATCCAGGCAACTGCCGCCAAGCACCGTCAGCCCGTCCTGCTGGGTGGCGACGTCGATGCCCTGCTGCCGCGCGCGCTTGCGCCATTCGGCCAGCCATTCGTCGCGATCGACCACGGCGCTGTCCGGCTGCAGCATCCCGTAGGCCCAGATCGCCGCGCCCGCGCTGCCGGACATCAGCAGCACCAGGCCGGCGTAGGCCAGCACGGTCGCCGCCATGCCGCGGCGACCGTCGCGCCGTGGCGGCACCTTGCGCTCGGGCAGCGCCCGCTCGGCATCGCCGACCAGCAGCGCAAGGCCACCGATGTCGACGACCTTCTCCAGCGGCAACGGCGCTTGCTCCATCCGGGTGGGCACGCCTTCGATCCATACGGGCACCTCGGTGCGCAGCAACACGCCCTGCTCGGTGCAGTCGAGCACCGCACTGCCACCGCCTTCGAGCATCGCGTCCAGGTCGGGATCGGCACCGCCGATGGTGAATTCGCCCTCGGGCAAGCGCAGCCGGCGTCCGGACAGCGGCCCGCTGAGGATCTTGATCTGGTATCGGTATTTCATGACCACTTCAGTTGAGGGCGTGCGGTTCCGCCTTGATCAGGAACAGCCGCACGACGCTCAGGTTCTCCCGGGTCTCGTTGCGGAACAGGCCGCCGACCAGCGGCAGGTCGCCCAGCAGCGGAATCTTGCGTTGGCCCTGGCGCTGCTTCTCCTCGACGAAACCGCCGAGCAGCAGGCTCTGGCCCGGCCGCAGGATCGCCTGCGTGGCAATGCCGGAATTGCGCACCTGCGGCAGCTGCTCGATGTTGTTGGCCGGCGGCTCCTGCCTGCCGTCCTGGATATCGAGCGTCAGCATTACCTCCTGCTCTCCTTGCATGTCGATCAGGCGCGGGGTCACGCGCAGCAGCGAGCCGGCCGCGACCGAGGCCAGCTCGGCGACCTTGTTGCCCTGCAGCTTGGTGTAGAAGGTGATGTTGCGGTCGAGCACCGCCTGCACGTTGTTCAGCGTCACCACCGACGGCCGCGACAGCACCTTGGCCTTGGAGTTCTGTTCCAGCGCATTAATGCGGACGAAAAAGTCGGCGGTGTTGCTCAGCACCGTCGAGAAGGTGCCGTCGGCGGCCGCGGCATTGCCGGCGTTGAAGCTGATGCGCGACTTGCCCAGGCCGACGCTGCCGCCGAGATCGAGGCCCAGCTCGCGCATGTCGGCGGCGTCCACGTCGATGATCGCCACCGAGATCTCGATCTGCCGCGGCCGCTGATCGAGCTGCCTGATCAGCTCGGCGTACAGCGGGATATTGGCCTTGCGGTCGCGCACGATCACCGCGTTGTTGCGCGCGTCGGCCGAGAAGGTCGGCTGCGTGCCGGCCGGCGGCACCACCTGCCCGCTTTCGGTCGGCGCCGGGATCGCGCGGCTGCGCACCATTTCCCGCAGCTCGGTGACCACGCCTGGAATCACGACCTGCTGGTCGCGGTAGGTGTACGCGCCGTCAACCGCCGAGGCATAGCGCAGCGGAAAGACCTGCACGACCTCCTTGTTCTGGGTCTGGTTCAGCGTCTTCTCGTCGAGGTCCTTGGCCAGCTTGCCGATCCGCTGCACGCAGACCGGCACGCCGAACACCTCGACCGCATTGAAATTGCTGACCGGCCGCACCGAGCAGGTACCGCCCTTGAACACGCCGGCCTCGCGCAGATACTGCGCCAGCTCGTTCGCATCGAGATAGGAGGGCGTGACGACCTCGGTCCTGACCTCGCCGGCCTTGTAGGCATAGAGCACGCGGCCATCGAAATACCAGGCCAGGTTGTACAGCTGCGCCAGCTGGTCGAGCAGCCGCTCCGGCTGGCGGCCTTCGATCGTGCCGACGAAGGTATCGTTGACGTCCGGGCTGACGATCACCGGCACGCCATAGTTCGCCCCCAGGTCGCGCAGCAGCGCGGCGACCTTCATGCCGCGCGAAGACACGGAGAACTCCGGGCCAGACAGGCCCAGCGGGCCCGATGCCGCCTGCGCCTTCAGCGCAAGGGCGAGGGTCGCGGCAACGATCGACAGCTTGCCCAGCTGCATTGCATTCATATCAATCTTCCAATATCGGAACCCGGTCCGGCCGCCGCCGTCTGCGCGCTTTCCGCCAGCCGGCGCGCCAGCGCCAGTTGCAGCGCAAGGCGTTCTTCCAGTTGCCTCGCTTCGATGTCGTGGTCGTAGCGATGCCACAGCAGCCACGCCTCGCCGTCGATCGCCAGCGCGTCGTCGGTCGCGGCCGGTGTTGCCGCCAGCGACAGCGTCGCGTCATCGAGCCAGCCCTCGGCGGGCTCGGCCCCGAGCTCGAGCCGCAGGCCGACGCACAGTCCCGCCTCGAGCCACCACGCGTGGGCCGACACACCGCCGACCTCGATCTGCGCGGTGGGCCCATTGGCGGCGATCACCGCGACGCTGGGACAGTCCATCAGCTTGCGCAGCCAGGCGTTGGCGCCGCGTTGGCCGGGAAGGGACGGCGGGTTCATCTATGCATCATCGGGTAGGGGCCACGGCGGCGTGATCCGGTCATGACCTGAAAGCCGCGCGCCGGTGCAGCGCGATGGTGGCGATGGCGGTGGTGGCGGCATGGTTTGCAGCAGCGACATCAGGCCGGTCCCCTGCGTACTGGCACCGGAAGCGGCAAGCGCGTCCAGGTCGACCCGTCGACGGACGCATCCGCCGCCATGGCCGGTACCGTGGCCGCCCTGCCGGTCGCCGTCCTGTCCGTCGCCGTCCTGTCGGTCGCCGTCCTGTCGGTCGCCGTCCTGTCGGTCGCCGCCTCCTCCGTCGCCGCGCGGCTCGGCGGCCGCGCGCTCGACGTCAGCACCGCGCCGAGCCAGTTCGACACGGAGCGCAGCGCCGCATCGGCCTGCTGGCGTGCCACGGTGTCGTTGCCGCCGGCCCTTGCCGTGCGGCCCGGCTTGGCGCCGCTGCCTTCGTCGGTCGTGCCACCGTTGCCGCGGACATCGCCGCCGGCCGTCGGAACCGCTCGCAATGACGCTGCCTCGGTCCCCGTTGTCAGGCCGAGATGCGCCAGCACCTTGCTGACGTAGCCTTGCGTTTCGGCAAATGGCGGAATGCGGCGGCCATACTTTTCGACCGCGCCCTCGCCGGCGTTGTAGGCGGCCAGCGCGAGCGTCAGGTCCTCGTCGAAGCGGTTCAGCAGCCAGCGCAGATACTGCGTGCCGGCGCTCAGATTGCTGCGCGGATCGCGCAGATCGGCGGCGCCGAAGCGTCGCCCGGTCGCGGGCATCACCTGCATCAGGCCGACCGCGCCCTTTGGCGAGCGCGCGTTCGGCTGGAAATTGGATTCGACCTTGATCACCGCCCGGACCAGATGCGGCGCGACATCGTGCCGGCGCGCGACTTCGTCGATCAGCTCGTCGTAGGCCGATGCCAGCCGCGTATTCGGCGGCGCCTGCGCCAGTTGCGCGTGGCGCGGCCGCGTCGAGGCACGCGCGCCGGGCAGGTCCCGGCTCGATACGCTGCCCTCT
>NZ_AMPR02000070.1:0-10880 GCF_000307735.3 Cupriavidus sp. HPC(L)
GCGCCGAACGCGCCAGGCAGTCGGCCGATGTGGTGGCGCAGCGGCATGCACGCCTGCTCGACCATGCACCGATCTGCGTGATCGCTTTCGACGGGCACGGCACCATCACGTCGATCAACCGGCCCGGTGAGCAGATGCTCTGGTACCAGGCGCACGAACTGGTCGGACGCATTCCATACAGCGCGCTGCACGAGCCGGGCGAACTGGCCGCGCGTGCCCGTGCCCTGTCCGCCGAGCTCGGCCAGCCGGTCTCCCCCGGTTTCGAAGCGCTGATCGCCAAGCCCCGCCTCGGGCTGGTCGACGAGCACACCTGGCACTACATCCGCAAGGGTGGCTCGACGCTGCCAGTGCAATTGACGCTGTTGCCGCTGTCCGACCCGGGCGGCGATGCCGGCAAGCGCCACGGCCAGTCAGGCCAGTCCGGCCAGTCCCGGCAGGACGGTGCCGGCGGCTATCTGGCGATCGCCCATGACCTGACGGAGCGCCGGCGCGCCGATGCCTATATCGATCACCTCGCGCACCACGACACGCTGACCGGCCTGCCCAACCGCGACTATCTGAGCGGACGCGCCGACGCGTTGCTGCAGGCGATCGGCGCCCGCAATGGCCGGGTCGCGCTGCTGCTGATCGATCTGGACCAGTTCAAGCGCATCAACGATTCGCTGGGCCACCATGTCGGCGACGACGTGTTGCGCACCATGGCGGACCGGCTGCGCGCCGCCGTGCGCCGCGCCGATCTGGCGGCGCGGATGGATGGCGACGAGTTCGCGGTGGTGTTGTCGGACATTGCCGACGACAGCGAGGCGGAACTGGCGGCCGCCAAGATCGTCGCGCGGCTGTCGGAGGAACTGCGGCTGGGCGGCGTCAGGCTGCGGGTGGTGCCGTCGATCGGCATGGCGCTGTTTCCGAACGACGGCAATACCGTCGCCGACCTGTTGCAGGCGGCCGATGCGGCGCTGCATGCGGCCAAGCAAGGCGGCCGCGGCCAGGTGCGCCGCTTCTCGCCTGACATGAAGGAGGCGTCGCTGGCCCGCTTCACCATCGAGGGCCTGCTGCGGCGGGCGCTGGCCGAGCAGGAATTCACGCTGCGCTATCAGCCGCTGGTCGATACCGCCAGCCAGCGCATCGTTGGCGTCGAGACGCTGATCTCGTGGCACACCCCCGAACGTGGCGCGATGCAGCCGGCCCAGTTCATCCCGATCGCCGAGCAGTGCGGGCTGATCGTGCCGATCAGCGAATGGGTGTTGGCCACCGCGTGCCGCGAGATCCAGACGCTGCGGATGCGCACCGGCGTTGACCTGGAGGTCGCGGTCAATATCTCGCCGCCGCACCTGCAGCAAGAGGACTTCCCCGCGCTGGTCGATCGCTGCCTGCGCGAAAGCGGCCTGCCGGCCCGCAATCTGGCGATCGAGGTCACCGAGGGCATCCTGATCGAGGGTACGCCGCAGACGATCGACGCCTTCCGCGGCATTCGCGCGCTCGGCGTGGGCCTGTCGATCGACGACTTCGGTACCGGCTATTCGGGGTTGAGCTATCTGACGCGGCTGCCGATCAACAAGCTGAAGATCGACCGTTCCTTCGTCGCCAATCTCGCCGAGGGCGACGGCAATGGCGAGGACCGGGCCGTGGTCGCGGCGATCATCGCGCTCGGCCATCAGTTGCGGCTGCAGGTCGTGGCAGAAGGCGTGGAAACCGCCGACCAGTTCCGCTTCCTGCGGGAACAGGGCTGCGACGCGGTGCAGGGCTTTCTGTTCGGCGCCGGCGTGCCGCTGGCGGAGTTGATCGAGCGCTGCGAGCGGGGCGTGGCGGTACAGGCCGTCTAGCGACGACGTGTCGGCGGCGCCCGCAGAAACGGGTACGTTTTGTCCCGGCATGCCGCCGGTTCGCGGCCGCCGTGCCGCCGCACCAAAAAAAGAAGCCGCCAGTTGCCTGGCGGCTCGTCGGGAATGCGTCGGAGGGGTCAATTAACTCTGGCGCAGGTCAGAGTTTAATTTCACTTAAGGCGTTTTGTCACTGCTTGTAATATTTACCCTTTCTTTTGTGGGGTCAAGCTGATGCCGTCGCGCAACAGTTGCGCCGTTACATCGGCAGAGCGGACGCCGGGACCATGCGGATGTCCGAAAACGGCTTGCCATTGGGCCGCGACGCGCGTCAAATCCGGCCATCTGCGCACATCCGCGCGCCTGTACCGGACGCCACGAGCGCCGATCCCGTCATGACCGCCGCCGATTTCCTCCGTCTGCTCTCGCTGTCCGCCATCTGGGGCGCCAGCTTCCTGTTCATTCGTGTCGGCGCGCCGGTGCTTGGCCCGCTGACCGCGGCCTTCGTGCGCGTGGTCATTGGTGCGCTTGCATTGGCGGCGATCCTGGCCGTACTGCGTATCCGCTGGGATATGCGTGGCAAATGGGTCCGCGTGATGATGCTGGGTGCGATCAACTCCGGCATTCCCTTCGTGATGTACTCGGTTGCCGCGCTGTGGCTGCCGGCCGGTTATTCGGCGGTGTTCAACGCGATGACGCCGCTGATGGGCGTGCTGATCGGCGCGTTGTTCTTTGCCGAACGGATGACGCTGGCCAAGGCCGCGGGCGTATTGATCGGCGTGGCCGGCGTGGCGGTGTTGACGCGGACCGGCCCGGTCGCGTTCAGCATGGAGGTGCTCCTCGGCGCTCTCGCTTGTCTTGCCGCGACCGCCTGCTATGGGCTGGCCGGCTTTCTGACGCGCCGCTGGATTGGCCAGCAGGGCGGGCTCGATGCGAGGCTGGTGGCGGCGGGGAGCATGGTCGGCGCGACACTGTTCCTGCTGCCGTTTTGCGTGGCGGCGCTTGTCCGCGAGAACACGCTGCCGGCCGCAAGCGCCGGCGTCTGGGCGGCGATGGCAGCGCTCGGCATTGTCTGCACCGCGCTCGCCTACATCCTGTATTTCCGGCTGATCGCCGATATCGGACCGGTGCGCGCGCTCAGCGTGACCTTTCTGATTCCGCCGTTCGGCATTGTCTGGGGCGCCGTGTTTCTGGGCGAGTCGCTGTCCTGGGCCCACGCGGTGGGCGGGGCGCTGATCGGCGTGGCGTTGTGGCTGGTGTTGAGGCCGGCGGCGGTGCCGGCGGTGCCGGCCGCGGGGCGGCCATGATCGGGCGGTGAACGATCATCGCGTGAGTTGGCGGCCGGCGGCCCAGGCCGCGGCGGCGCCGGCCTCGCGACTGCCATGTCCCGCAAGACCGGCGGCAACGTTGTAGCGCTCGCGCACCAGCATGATGACCTGCCGGGCATGCGGCAGGTCGCGCACGGCATCGTCATCGCACCGACCGGGAAAATCAACCTCCGCGCTCCAGTTGCAGCCGGTATGGTCGGGCCGGTGCACGCACACCGCGCGCAACTGGCAATCGTGGCAACCCGGCTGCTCGCGCAACTGCCGCGCCAGGATGCGTTTCAGTTCGGTCAATGGCTTGAACAGGCGTTCCATCGCGAAGCTCCATCAGTGGGCTGGCATGCGAAGCGGCGGACAGTCAGAGGAGGGCGCTCGATGCGCCGGCGCGGAACGCGCGCCGGGCGACGGATGTTCCGGCTGCCGCGCCCTGGCCGGGCGCCCGGAAAGACACGCCGTGCAGGGCACGGCGCCAGGAATAAAAAGGTGGCTTTGCTTGCCGACGAAGTTTGGCGATCAAGAAAGCGGGGTCTGGTTGCTTCCCTGATCCTCCGGCGACTGGCTACTGCCAAACGCTCCGCGGTACGGAGCGGTCCCCACAAAAGACGGTTGTCGGACGCCGCCAGGCGACGTCGCGGAATTCTTGCGGCAAGCGCTGGTGTCGCGCCACCGGCTGGTCTGCGCCTCGGTCCTGATACTCAGGTGTCGGCGTCGTCAGACAGTGATGCGATAGTAAATGAGAATTGATCTCATTACAAGTATTGATCGGGCGGAGATACTTTTTGTTACATCGGCGGCGAGGCGTGACGGCGACTCCGCCCGTGCAGCGTATCGCATGTTGACGTCACGAACCTGGCTCGGTACCCTTTGCTTAACAACTAACCCTTGAAACCGGCGTGGCTTGTCCATCCGGTGCCTGGGAGAAAAAGCCGGCGCAAGCCGGTTTTTTCGTTTCAGGGGACATCCATGCAGCGAGGGAAAATGGCGCCGAGTGCCCTGCGTACTCGGGTCTATGTGGACGGCTACAACTTCTACTATGGTTGCCTCAAGGGCACCTGCTACAAGTGGCTCGACCTCTTCCAACTATTCTCGCAGCAGGTCCTTCCTTCGATCCTCGTACAACGTGCGGGCGTACCGTGCCGGTCCGAGCTGCTGCCGGAAGCGATTCAATACTTCACGGCCAGAATCATCGAAACCGCGGCCAAGGCAGCCGATTCAGTCTCTTCGCAGGCACGCTATCACTCGGCATTGCGCAAGCTCCATGACGGCCGCATTCGAATCGTCGAAGGGTATTACTCGCTTACCAAAGTGAGAATGCCCCGTATCGATGAAGCCTGCCCGGGACGGTGGCCGCGCGACTGCGATCGGGTCCCGGTCTGGAAACTCGAGGAAAAGCAGAGCGATGTCAATCTTGCGCTGCATGCCTATCATGACGCCGCCTCCGATCAGATCGACCAAGCCGTCATCGTGTCGAACGATACGGATCTGATGCCAGCGCTTCGGATGATCCGCGCACACACGAAGGTGATCGTCGGCCTGGTCATCCCGACGCTCGATCGGCAGCGATTGCCGAATGCCGATTTGGCGGCCCATTGTCATTGGGTGCGCCGCCATCTCACCGTCGAGGAGCTGGCCGCTTCGCAGTTGCCGCGCGTGATCCATGGCGGGAAAAAGCCGACGGTCAAGCCGGATTCATGGCATGCGCACCCTGAGCTATTCGAGGAAGCGCTGCAATTGGCCACCGCGGTCCGGGGCAGCCGGTCGGCGGCATTTCAATGGTTCGATGCCCCCTCGCCGTATCTCGGTGGGCAGACTCCGATCAGTTTGATGACGACGGAGGCCGGCCTAAGGCAGGTGATCGCCTACATGCGGACCTGGACGGCGGAGCGCTCGCGCTGCCTGGGCGGGCCGGACTAACCCGGGCCTCGAGCGATCCGCCTTGGCACTTCAGTACCTCAGCGCATCAATACTTCCACAAGATCTTCTGCAGCTCGCGCGTGTCGTTCGTTTTGGTCAGCGCCAGCGCGGCCAGGATGCGCGCCTTCTGCGGCAGCTGGTCGTCGACCACCACCCAGTCGTACTTGTCGTCGGGCTGCTCGCCGTTGCGGATCACGATGCCGCTGCCGGTGCGCGAGGCGCGGATGATCTGTACGCCCTTGGCGCGGGCCGCCTTCAGCGGTTCGACCATGTATTCGCCGACGCTGCCATTGCCGGTGCCGGCATAGACGATCGCCTTGGCGCCGTTCCGGACCGCTGCGTCCACGCTTGCCGGATTCGCGTTGCCGTAGGCATAGACGATTGCCACTTCGGGCAGGCGGTCGATGCGGTCGATGTCCCATTCGGTCGCGGTGGTGTGCGGACGCGCCGGCAGGCGGTAGTACAACGTGCGGCCCTCGACCACATAGCCCAGCGGGCCGAACGGCGAGCGGAAGGTCTCGGTCTTGAAGGTATTGCTCTTGGTGACGTCTCGGCCCGTGTGGATCTCGTCGTTCAGCACCACCAGCGTGCCCTTGCCCTTCGACTCGGGGCTGGAGGCGACCAGCACCGCGTCGTACAGATTCAGCGCGCCGTCGGCGCCCAGCGCCGTACCCGGGCGCATCGAGCCGACCACCACCACCGGCTTGTCGCTCTTGAGCGTCAGGTTCAGGAAGTAGGCGGTTTCCTCGATGGTGTCGGTGCCGTGCGTGATCACGACGCCGTCGACGTCCGGCTGCTTCAGCAGTTCCGACACGCGCTTGCCCAGCTTGAGCAGGCGCTCGTTGTTGAAGCTCTCCGAGCCGATCTGGAAAATCTGCTCGCCCTTGACGTTGGCAACCTTCGAGATCTCCGGCACCGACGCGATGATCTTGTCGACCGGCACCACCGCCGACTGGTAGGCGGCGGTATTGATGGCCGAGGCGCCGGCGCCGGCGATGGTGCCGCCGGTGCCGACGATCACGATATTGGCCTTGCGGGCCTGGCTTGGCGCCGTCGCAGCGGCAGCCGTGGTGGCCGCCGAGGCAGCCGGTGCCGCAGGTGCGGCAACCGTCTGCGCATGGGCAGCGCCGGTGAGCAGTCCGGCGCAAAGCAGCAGCGCGGCGATCGGGCGGACGGGGTGAAGGGTGGTGGTACGGGCCATGATGCTCCTCTGGATGGATGGCTTCGCGTCGCCTTGTGAGCGCGCGGCCGTGTGCAACTGTCCTTGTTCGTATTGGATTCCCTGCGCCCGCCGGGCCGGCTGTTCACCGGTTCACGTCAAGCGCAGAGCGTGGACTATACACACGACGCCGCAGGCCATCCAGAGCCACCCAGCGGTTCTTTCAACGTACCGGGCCGACCCCACGCTCTGGGCGGATCAAGCCGCCAACCGGAACGTCCCCACCGCCCGGTGCAGCGCGTCGGCCTGGTCCTCCAGCGAAGCCGCCGCCGCGGCCGCCTGCTCGACCAGCGCGGCATTCTGCTGCGCCATCTGGTCCATCTGCGTGACGGCCTGGTTCACCTGTTCGATGCCGCCGGTCTGTTCCTCGGTGGCCGCGCGCATTTCGCCGATCAGGTCGGTGACGCGCTTGACCGCCTCGACGATCTCGCCCATCGCCTTGCCGGCGTTCTCGACCAGCGCCGAGCCGTCCTCGACGCGCTGCGCCGAGTTGCCGATCAGCGCCTTGATTTCCTTGGCGGCGGTGGCGCTGCGCTGGGCGAGGCTGCGTACTTCGCCGGCCACCACGGCAAAGCCGCGGCCCTGGTCGCCGGCGCGGGCGGCTTCGACCGCGGCGTTCAGCGCGAGGATATTGGTCTGGAAGGCGATGCCCTCGATCACGCCGATGATGTCGACGACCTTGCCCGACGCGTCCTTGATCTCGCCCATCGTCGACACCACCTGATGGACGATCTCGCCGCCGCGGACCGCGATCTCGGACGCGCCTTCGGCAAGCCGGCTGGCCTGCCGGGCGTTGTCGGCGGTCTGGCGCACGGTGCTGGTCAGTTGCTCCATGCTGGCGGCGGTCTCCTCGAGCGAGGCGGCCTGTTCCTCGCTGCGCCGCGACAGGTCGGCATTGCCGGCGGCGATCTGCTTGGCGGCGCCGGCGATCGAATCGGCCGAGCCGCGGATGGTGCCGATCGCACCAGTCAGCCGTTGCTGCATCTGCGCCATCGCGAACAGCACGCTGCGCTGGTCGCCGGGCGCGACCTCGACGCGGCTGGCCAGATCGCCTTCCGCGATCCGGCTGGCGATATGCGAGGTGAGCGCCGGCTCACCGCCAAGCTGTTTGTGCAGGCCGTTGGCGATGCGGATGACGACCAGGCTCATCAGCGTGCCGATCACCAGCAGCAGCCCCAGCGATTGCCACAGCGAGGCGCGGAAGGCCGCGTCGATGTCGTCCAGATAGACGCCGGAGATGAAGTTCCAGTCCCACGGCTTGAAGTTGGCGACATAGCTGAGCTTGGGCTGCGGGGCCTCCGCGTCGGGCTTGGGCCACAGGTAGTGGACGAAGCCGGTGCCCGGTCCCTTGCCGATCTCGGCGATGTCGCGGAACAGGTAGGTGCCGGCCGGGTCCTTGAAGTCGGCCATGCTCTTGCCATTCATCTCCGACTTGATCGGGTGCATCACCACCACGGTGTCCGAGCGCATCAGCGTGAAATAGCCGTCGCTGCCAAAGCGCATCGCCTTGACCTTGTCGACGGCGAATTCCTTGGCCTGCTCCACCGTCAGCTTGCCGGCCTTCGCTTCGGCCTCGTAGGCCTTGACCACCGACAGCGCCGTTTCGGTGACGTGGACGAGGTCGGTGCGGCGCTCGTCCAGCCGCATGTTGCGCATCTGCCAGGCGTCCCACAGCAGCAGCGCCAGCAGGCACACCCAGCTGAGCACCAATGGCAGCAGCAATTTCTTTCTCAAGCTAAGACGTTCCAGCATCGTGTTTCCCCGTGGTCCACCGTAAAAATTGTGTTTGTCCGGGGCATAACGGCGGACCGGCGGACAAACTTGACCGGGACCGGCCTAGGGCTTTCCATGAGTGCAAATGCCGGCACAATCATGTCCGTACGCGTAAAGTTACATGCACTTACTTACAAAGTGGGTCCGCGTGAAATGCGCTGTAATACGGATTGATCACGTCTGGATTGCAGGACCAAATGAGAACAATTATTCTTTCGGTCTCCTGAAACTCCCGTTGCGACGGGTCCACGAGGACGGCCAACGTCCGCGCAGCGCGCTGCGCCCCGTCCCGCACGCCGCATTGCCCCGGCGACAAGCAACACGCAGTGGCGCCGGAACACAGTCATGACCCAATCCCGTCTGGACCCCCGCCTGGACCCGCCCCTGGAAACACGTCTGGGCGCGGCGCAGCAACGCCGGGCGTTCTGGCTCAAGCATCTGCACCAATGGCACTGGATCAGCTCCGCGCTCTGCCTGATCGGCATGCTGCTGTTCGCCGTGACGGGCTTCACGCTGAACCATGCCGGCCAGATCGAGGCCGAGCCAAAGGTCGTCAGCCGCACTGCCGAGGTACCGGCCCCGGTGCTGGCGGCGTTGCAGGCCCGGGAACCGGCGCTGGCCGGCCAGGACAAGGCCCCGGTCCCCGCGGAGCTGGCGGACTGGCTGCGGCGCGAATTCGACATCGATGCGCAGGGGCGCGAGGCCGAATGGTCCGCCGACGAAATCTACGTGGCGCTGCCGCGGCCCGGTGGTGATGGCTGGGTCAGCGTCGCGCTGGACAGCGGCGAGGCGCAGTACGAACTGACCACGCGCGGCTGGATCTCCTATCTGAACGATCTGCACAAGGGCCGCAATACCGGTGGCGCCTGGAGCCTGTTCCTGGACGTGTTCGCGTTCGCCTGCCTGGTGTTCTGCGTGACCGGGCTGTTCCTGCTGAAGCTGCACGCCGGTGGGCGCGTCGCCACCTGGCCGCTGGTCGGCCTGGGGCTGGTCGCCCCGCTGCTGCTGGCCATCCTGTTTATCCATTGACGAGGTTCCTGTATGCGTCGTTTGCTTAGCGTCTCCATGACCGGCCTGGGCGGCCTGACCGGCCTGGCGGCGATGTCGTTCGCCACGCCCGCCGCGGGCGCGGAGATCCAGGTCAAGGTCGAGATCCCGCGCCTGAGCGTCGCCGAATATCACCGCCCCTATGTGGCGATGTGGCTGGAGCGCGCCGACCAGACCCCGGTCGCGACGCTGTCGGTCTGGTACGACGTCAAGCTGAAGGACGCCGAGGGCACCAAGTGGCTGAAGGACATGCGCCAGTGGTGGCGCAAGGCCGGCCGCGACCTGCAGATGCCGGCCGACGGCATCTCCGGCGCGACGCGCGCGCCGGGCGAACACACCGTGACCTTCACCGACGGCAAGGCGCCGCTGGCGAAGCTGCCCGCCGGCGAATACCAGCTGGTGGTCGAGGCCGCGCGCGAGGTCGGTGGCCGCGAGTTGGTGCGCGTGCCGTTTGCCTGGCCGCCTGAAGGTGCCAAATCCGATGCCAAATCCGGTGCCAAATCCGGTGCCGGGTCCGCGCAGGCGAAGGGCCAGCACGAGCTGGGCGCCGTCACCGTCAGCCTGAAGCCATGAGCGGCGCGCGCTGCGCCGCCGTCCGCCGCATTCCTTTCGACGCTTTCCGATCCCGTGCCCTGGAGCCCTCGATGAACCGTTCCGCGATGTCCCCAATGTCCCTCTGCGCCAGGCTGTCCGCGCTCGCCCTGGTTGCGCTGCTGCCGCTGTCGGCGCACGCCCACCGCCAATGGCTGCTGCCGTCGGCCACCGTGCTGTCGGGCAGCGACCCGTGGGTCACCGTCGACGCCGCGGTGTCCAACGACCTGTTCTACTTCGAGCATTTCCCGCTGCGGCTGGACAACCTCAGCGTCAGCGCGCCGGACGGCAGCCCGGCCAAGGCCGAGAACCAGAGCACCGGCCGCTATCGCAGCACCTTCGACGTGCATCTGACCGCGCCGGGCACCTACAAGCTGGCCGTGGTCAACAATGGCCTGTTCGCCAGCTACAAGGAGAACGGCCAGACCAAGCGGTGGCGCGGCTCGGCCGAGGATTTCGCGCAGAAGGTGCCGGCCAACGCGCAGGAGCTGCAGGTGACCCAGTCGGAGAGCCGGCTCGAGACTTTCGTGACCGCCGGCAAGCCGACCACGCAGGCGTTGAAGACCACCGGCCGCGGGCTGGAGCTGGCGCCGGTCACCCATCCCAACGATCTGTTCGCGGGCGAGCCGGCCAACTTCCGGCTGCTGCTCGACGGCAAGCCGGCGGCCAATGTCGAAGTCGAAGTGGTGCCGGGCGGTAACCGCTATCGCGACCAGCTTGGCGAGATCAAGGTCAAGACCGATGCCGACGGCAAGTTCAGCGTCAAGTGGCCGTCGCCGGGCATGTACTGGATCGAGGCCGAGGTGCGCGACGACAAGGTCTCGCTGAAGCCCGCCAAGGCGCGCCGCGCGGCCTATATGGCGACCTTCGAGGTGCTGCCGCAGTAAGCGCGGCGGATTGGACTTCCCGATGCTGCCGATGTCCGCCGCCGCGGCGCCTCGCACGCAGTCCGCGCCGGCGTCCGCGCCTGCCTTCGCTGCCCGGCGCGTGCTGGTGCCGCTGCGCTTCGATGCGCCACCGACACTGCCCGAGGGCGCGGTGGTGCTGCATCGATGCGGCGGGCAGACGATGGGCACGACCTGGTCGGTGCGTTGCCTGATTGCGGACGATCACGGGAAAGAGGGCGAGGCCGCCGCGATCGCAGCCGGCATCGAAGCGCTGCTCGCGCAGATCGTCGCGCAGATGAGCAAC
>NZ_AMPR02000069.1:0-11111 GCF_000307735.3 Cupriavidus sp. HPC(L)
CAGCCCGCGCCGCCGTCCCCGCCCGCGCCCGCCGCCACCGACGACGGCGATGACGGCGATGACGACGAAATGGTGCTGGTCCCGGTGCCGCCGCCGAGCGAGGAGGCCAAGCGCGGCTGGATGCAGCGGCTGCGCACCGGCCTGTCCAAGACCAGCCGCGGCATCAGCACGCTGTTCGTCGGCGTCAAGGTCGACGAGGCGTTGTTCGAGGAGCTGGAGACCGCGCTGCTGATGGCCGACGCCGGCGTCGAGGCCACCGAATATCTGCTCGGCGAGCTGCGCCGCCGCGTCAGGAGCGAGCGCATCGACACCGCCGAGGGCGTACGCCTGGCGCTGCGCGATCTGCTGACCGAGCTGCTGCGTCCGCTCGAGAAGACCATGGAGCTCGGCCGCGAGCAGCCGATGGTGATGATGATCGCGGGCGTCAACGGCGCCGGCAAGACCACCAGCATCGGCAAGCTGTGCAAGCACTTCCAGCACTACGGCCAATCGGTGCTGCTGGCCGCGGGCGATACCTTCCGCGCCGCCGCGCGCGAGCAGCTGACGATCTGGGGCGAGCGCAACAACGTCACCGTGGTCTCGCAGGAGAGCGGCGATCCGGCCGCGGTGATCTTCGACGCGGTCAACGCGGCCCGTGCGCGCGGCGTCGATATCGTGATGGCCGACACCGCCGGCCGCCTGCCGACGCAGCTGCATCTGATGGAAGAGCTGAAGAAGGTCAAGCGCGTGATCGGCAAGGCGATGCCCTCCGCGCCGCACGAGGCGCTGCTGGTGATCGACGCCAATACCGGGCAGAACGCGCTGGCGCAGGTCAAGGCCTTCGACGATGCGCTGCAGTTGACCGGCCTGATCGTGACGAAGCTCGACGGCACTGCCAAGGGCGGCATCCTGGCCGCGATCGCGCGCCAGCGTCCGGTGCCGGTCTACTTCATCGGCGTCGGCGAGAAGGTCGAGGACCTGCAGCCGTTCAAGGCCGACGAATTCGCGCGGGCGCTGCTGGGCGACTGAGCACGCGTTCTCGGACACGACAGCAGGAAAACGGGCGCCGCTGTTTCCAGCGGCGCCCGTTTTCATTGACGGCCTTTCACTTACTCCGCGTCGGGCTGCGCCTTCGGTGCGGCCTGCTGGAACGCCGGCAGCTCCATGCACGCGTCGAAGATCCGCACGATGGTCGGATACGGGTCCAGATCGACCTGGAAGCGCTGCGCGTTGAAGACCTGCGGCACCAGGCAGATGTCGGCCAGCGTCGGCGTATCGCCCAGGCAGAAGCGGCCGGCCTTGCCCTCGCGCGTCAACGTGGCTTCGAGTCCGGCAAAGCCGATCTCGATCCAGTGCCGATACCAGGCGTCCTTCGCTTCCTCGCCGACGCCGAGCGTGTGCTTCAGATACTTGAGCACGCGCAGGTTGTTCAGCGGATGGATCTCGCAGGCGATCGACTGCGCCACTGCGCGCACGTAGGCGCGGTCCAGCGCCGTGCCGGGCAGCAGCGCCGGCTCGGGATGGGTCTCGTCCAGGTATTCGACGATCGCCATCGACTGCGACAGCGCATGGTCGTCGTCCAGCAGCGTCGGCACCAGCGCATTGGCGTTCAGCGCGCGGTACTGCTCGCTCAGTTGCTGGCCGCCATCCTTGAGCAGATGCACCGGCACGTATTCGAAGGGCAGGCCCTTCAGCGCCAGCGCGATGCGCACGCGGAACGCCGCGGAACTACGGAAATAGCTGTAGAGCTTGAGCATCGCTTCAGACCACCTTGACCACCAGTTCGCCCACGCCTTCGATCGCGCACTGCATGCGATCGCCCTTGACCACCGGGCCCACGCCCTCGGGCGTGCCGCTGTAGATCAGATCGCCCGGCTGCAGCTCGAACAGCTTCGACAGGTACGACACCATCTCGGGCACCGACCAGATCAGGTCGGACAGGTCGCCACGCTGCTTCTCGGCGCCATTGACGGCCAGCGTCACCGCGCCGCGCTCGGGATGGCCGATCGCCTGCACCGGCACGATCGGGCCGATCGGCGCCGATTGGTCGAAGGCCTTGCCGGTCTCCCACGGACGTCCGGTCTTCTTCGATTCGTTCTGCAGGTCGCGGCGGGTCATGTCCAGACCGACGGCATAGCCGAACACATGTGCGGCGGCCTGCTCGACCGGGATGTCACGGCCGCCCTTGCCGATCGCGACCACCAGCTCGACTTCGTAGTGCACGTTGTTCGAGCCCGGCGGATACGGGAACGTGCCCTCGGCGCCGTCGGCCACCGGGCTGACCGCGTCGCTCGGCTTGCAGAAGAAGAACGGCGGTTCGCGGTCCGGGTCCGATCCCATCTCGCGTGCGTGGGCGGCGTAATTGCGCCCGACGCAGTAGACCCGCCGCACCGGAAAACGCGCGCTGCTGCCGCGCACCGGCACGCCGGTGGGCGCGGGGGGTTGGAATACGAACTCCTCGGTCATGCATCTCTCCACTGGATGGCTTCTGGAATGGATATCGGAGCGCGGTCCGGATGGCGCGGCGAGCGCCGGGCGGGACCGGCGCGGCGAGGGCATCGGCGGTGCCCGACCCCTCGCGGCAGGGCATCAGCATACACCGGCCGCCCCATCGCGGGGCAAGCGGCGCCCCAAAACCCGGCGTGATTCTTGCATGAAGCAGGCGGCAGACATCGGCCGCCGAGGCGGCCATGGAAAAGCCGGCCACAAGCCAACTAGCGAGCCAACAAGCGAGCCGGCCACCGACCGTCGGCCACCGCCTGACCAAACCCATGAATCGCCGCCCGTCCCCGCCCTCCACGACGCGTTCCGCGCCCTCGGCCGCCACGCCCGCCGCCCCGGCTTCGGGCGGGCGGCCGCTGCGGATCCTGCTGGTGCGCGATCCGCTCGACGCCGATCCGCTGAACGTCGACACGATCCGCGCCGGCCTGGCGGCCGCCGGCTTCAGCGAGGTCGAGACGGTCGACGCCGACCTCGCGTTGCCGGACGTCATCGCCGCGCGCCAGCCGGACCTGATCATCATTGCCTCGGAGTCGGCGGCGCGCGATACGGTCGAGCACGTCTGCGTCTCGACCCAGCATGCGCCGCGCCCGATCGTGCTGTTCACCGATAACGACGACGCCGAGCGCATCAAGGCCGCGCTGACGGCCGGCATCACGGCCTATATCGTCGACGGCCTGCGCGCCGAGCGGGTCAAGACCGTGCTCGATGTCGCCTACGCGCGCTTCCAGCTGGACCAGGCGCTGCGCGCGGAGCTCGACGCGACCCGGCTGAAGCTGACCGAGCGCAAGGTGGTCGAACGCGCCAAGGGCCTGCTGATGCAGGCGCGCGGCCTCAGCGAGGACGAGGCCTACAAGCGGCTGCGCACCATGGCGATGGAGCGCGGCATCAAGCTGGTCGACGCCGCCCAGCGCGTGATCGACGTGATGGGCTAGGGCCCTCGCGCTTTTTTTGGAGTCTTGCATGCCCCCTCGCCCCAGTCCCGCCAAAGTCCGGCGCCCGGCCGTCGTTGCCGATGCATTCGGGTGCAGCGCCGACGCGCCACCCGCCAGCCAGGGTCGCGGCCGCGCGCGGACGAACCTGAGCGGATCCGCCTTGATGACGCTGGTCGATCCGATGGTGCGCGCGGGCGCCTGGGCGGCAGGCTCGGACGCGCCGGAGAAGACCGAGGTCCGGATCGGCTTCATCCCGCTGACCGACTGCGCCTCGATCGTGATGGCCGCCGCGCTGGGGCTGGACCGCAAGCACGGCATCCGCATCACGCCGGCCAGGGAGGCCTCGTGGGCCGGCGTGCGCGACAAGCTGGTCAACGGCGAGCTCGACGCCGCGCACGTGCTGTACGGGCTCATCTACGGCGTGCAGCTGGGCATCGGCGGACCAAGGAAGGACATGGCGGTCCTGATGAACCTGAACCACAACGGCCAGGCGATCTCGCTGTCGACGAAGTTGGCCGACAAGGGCGTCCGGGACGGCGCCAGCCTGCGCGCCTACATGACGCGGGAAAAGCGCGAATACACCTTCGCGCAGACCTTCCCCACCGGCACGCATGCGATGTGGCTGTACTACTGGCTCGCGGCCCACGGCATCGATCCGATGCGGGAGGCGCGCGCGATCACCGTGCCGCCGCCGCAAATGGTGGCCAATATGCGGCTCGGCCAGATGGACGGCTTCTGCGCCGGCGAACCGTGGCACGCGCGCGCGATCGCCGACGGCATCGGCTTCACCGCCGAGACCACGCAGGGCATCTGGCGCGACCATCCCGAGAAGACGCTGGGCACCACGGCCGAATTCGTGCAGAAGTATCCGAACACGGCGCGCGCGATGGTGGCCGCGGTGCTGGAGGCATCGCGCTTCATCGACGCGTCGGCGTCGAATCGCCGCAGGACGGCCGAGACCATCGCCGCGCCATCCTGTGTCGACACCGACATGGAGCTGATCCTCGACCGCATGCTGGGCCGTTATGCCAACGGGCTGGGCAGGACCTGGGACGACCCCGATGCGATGCATTTCCATCGGGACGGCGAGGCGAACTATCCCTACCTGTCGGACGGCATGTGGTTCCTGACGCAGCACAAGCGTTGGGGATTGCTGAAGGAGCATCCTGACTATCTGGCGGTGGCCCGCCAGGTCAATCGGCTCGACGTCTACCGGCAGGCCGCCACGGCCGCGCAGGTACCGCTGCCGGCCAGCGAATTCCGCACGGCGAGGCTGATGGACGGCGTGATCTGGGACGCCACGCGCGACCCGAAGGCTTATGCCGACGGCTTCGCGATCAAGGCCTGAATGGCGCTGGCCGGCCGCCGCGCGGGCCGTCTGGCGTATCGCGCTATCATCGACCGATACGTACCCCCTGCTGCACCCCCGCTGCCCCGCTCTCACCGTACAGCATCACCGCACCGCCATGTCCGCTGACCGCCTCCACACTCTGCCCGCCTTCTCTGCGGCCCCCTATATCAAGGAAATCGGCCGCGGCGTCGCCGGCGCCCGTGCGCTGCCGCGCGACGATGCGCGCCTGCTGTTCGACGCGATGCTGTCCGGACGCGTCTCCGACCTCGAACTCGGCGCCGTGCTGATGGCGTACCGGATCAAGGGCGAGGCGCCGCACGAGCTGGCCGGCATGCTGGAGGCCGCGCATGCGCACTGCCTGCCGCTGCCGGCGCCGGAGCGTCAGGTGGTGGTCATCCCGAGCTACAACGGCGCGCGCAAGCAGCCCAATCTGGTACCGCTGCTGGCGCTGCTGCTCGCGCGGGAGGGTATCCCGGTGCTGGTGCATGGCACGCGCGAGTTCAATCAGCGCGTCACCAGCATCATGCTGTTCGAGGCCCTGGGGATCGCGCCGTGCGCGACGGTCGACGAAGCCGCGCGACGGCTCGCGCAGCCGGGCGGCGGCGATACCGATCCAGGCCCGCTGGCGGTGCTGCCGATCGACGTGCTGTCGCCGGCCCTGTCGGCGCTGCTCGACAAGCGCACCGTGATCGGGCTGCGCAATTCCTCGCACACGATCGTCAAGATGCTGCAGCCGGTCGGCGCGCACACGCCTGCCGAGGCGCTGCGGCTGTACAGCTACACGCACCCCGAATACCGCGAGACGCTGACCGATTACTTCTCGCACGAGCCGGCCAACGTGCTGCTGGCGCGCGGCACCGAGGGCGAGGTCGTGGCCGACGCCCGCCGCGGCAGCCGCATCGACTGGCTGCACGACGGCCATCAGCGCACGCTGGTGGACCCGATGTCGGGCTCGGTCGCCGACGTGCCGGCGCTGCCGCCGGGCACCGACGTGGCGTTGACGGCCGCGTGGATCCGCCAGGTGCTGGCGGGGGCCGTGCCGGTGCCCGCCCCGATCGCGACGCAGATCGAGACGATCCGCGGTTGCCTGCGCGACAGCGCGCGGGTCAGCTGGGTCAGTCCGCTGTAGCGACTTGGGTACGCACCACTCGATCCTTGCTCCCCTCTCCCGTCCGCGGGGGAGCGGGATCGGGGAAGAGGGCAAAGGCGCAACCATGGCGGACGGCGGCGGCATAGCGACTGCCTTTCTCTCTCCCCAGCCCCTCTCCCGCAAGCGGGAGAGGAGAGCCATCAAGCGTGGGCCAGGAGTACCCTCATGTCATTGGCTCTGTCAAACCCGCCGCGGCGGCAGCGGAATCCGCTCGGTCTCGCCCGGTACGTGCGGGAACTCGTCGTTCTCCCAGCGCCGCGCCGCCTCTTCGATCGCCTCGCGGGTGCTGGCGACAAAATTCCAGAAGATATGCCGCCGGCCGTCGACCGGTTCTCCGCCGAGCAGCATCAGCCGGGACGGCTCCAGCGCCGTGACGGTCGCCTCGGCGCCGGGCGTCAGCACCGCCAGGTGCTCGGCCGGCAGCGCGATGCCGTCGATCGCAGCGGCGCCATCGACCAGATAGAGGCCGCGCTGCTCGTGCTCGGGCGGAATCGCCAGGCTGGCGCCGGCGTCGAGCTCCAGCGCGGCGTACAGCGTGCGGCTGAACACCTGCACCGGCGAGCGTGCGCCGAAGGCGTCGCCGGCGATCACGGTGATGCGCGCGCCGCCGTGGACAAGCCGCGGCAGCGTGTCGGCCGGA
Organism: Cupriavidus sp. HPC(L); assembly: GCF_000307735.3. Lineage (NCBI taxonomy): Bacteria > Pseudomonadati > Pseudomonadota > Betaproteobacteria > Burkholderiales > Burkholderiaceae > Cupriavidus > Cupriavidus sp. HPC(L). The sequence continues at coordinate 6,555 of NZ_AMPR02000069.1, forward strand.
TGGTGGAAGAACGACGGTGCGACCGTCTCGTGCTCGCGCGGCAGCGCGACCCAGGTCTGGATGCCGTGCAGCCGCGGGCCGGCGTCGCGGGCGGCCTGCGGCGAGCGCTCCGAATGGACGATGCCGCTGCCCGCGGTCATCCAGTTGACGTCGCCGGGCCGGATGGTCTGTTCGCTGCCGACGCTGTCGCGATGGACGATTTCGCCTTCGAACAGATAGGTGACGGTGGCCAGCCCAATATGGGGATGAGGGCGCACATCCATGCCTTTGCCGGGCTCCAGTTGAACCGGACCCATGTGGTCGAAGAAGATGAATGGCCCGACGGTTTGCGCGGCGGCGGAGGGCAGCACCCGCCGCACCGAGAAGTCGCCGATATCTCTTACATGCGGTTTCAACAAATGTTCAATGGCGGACATGGCAGACACTCCAAGGGCGTGGCGGATCGACGCAATGCTGGCAAGTGTAGCCTTTGCGGCCCGATGGCATGGTCCCTGCAGCAGAACCGGCACGGGCGCCGGCCCTCTAATGAACTTGTGTCCGTCTTCGCAGCGATTTCCGGGCGACTTCCTGGCAACCTGGAGCGCTATGGAATTTTTCCTCCGATATTCTGGAACTATCGTAGCGGACCGGACTCCAATTAGCACTCACCCGGCTGGAGTGCTAATATGCGTTGCATTGCAGTGTGGGAAGCGCCGGCCACGACGCCGTCGATGCTTCCGACACGCGGGCACGCCGCCCGCCGGATGCGAAAGGAGCCCTGAGTGAACGCAGTCCTGTCTGCCGATTCGATCACCATGAACAACACCCTGCCGATGGTGCCGCAGCGCGCCAACAGCATGGCCCTGACCCTGCCCGCCGGGCTGGGCAATCTCGACAGCTATATCCAGGCTGTCCACCGTATTCCGATGCTCACCGCCGAGGAGGAGCAGCGGCTCGCGCGCGAGCTGCGCGATCACGACTCGGTCGAGGCGGCCCGCCGCCTGGTGATGTCGCACCTGCGTCTGGTGGTGTCGATCGCCCGCCAGTATCTGGGCTATGGCCTGCCGCACGCGGACCTGATCCAGGAAGGCAATATCGGCCTGATGAAGGCCGTCAAGCGCTTCGACCCGGACCAGGGCGTGCGCCTGGTGTCGTACGCGATCCACTGGATCAAGGCGGAGATCCACGAGTACGTGCTGCGCAACTGGCGCATGGTCAAGGTCGCGACGACCAAGGCCCAGCGCAAGCTGTTCTTCAACCTGCGCAGCCACAAGCAAGGCGCCCATACCTTCACGCCGGACGAGATCGACGCGGTCGCCCGCGAGCTGAACGTCAAGCCGGAAGAAGTGATGGAGATGGAAACCCGCTTGTCGGGCGGCGATCTGGCGCTGGAAGGCCAGGTCGACGACGGCGAGGAGGAGTTTGCGCCAATCGCCTATCTGGCCGACAACCACAACGAGCCGACGCGCGTGCTCGAGGCCAAGCGCCAGGACCGGATGCAGGTCGAGGGCCTGGAACAGGCGCTGACCAAGCTTGATCCCCGCAGCCGCCGCATCATCGAGGCGCGCTGGCTGCAGGTCAACGACGACGGCTCGGGCGGCGCCACGCTGCACGAACTGGCCGACGAGTTCGGCGTGTCGGCCGAGCGCATCCGGCAGATCGAGTCCGCCGCGATGAAGAAGATGAAGGGCGCGCTGCAGGCCTTCGCCTGATCGGCGCCGCCCGCTGGCCATCAACCGAAAGCCGTAAGCCAGCCGCTGGCTCCCCGCATGCACGGGGGTGACGGCGGCGACAAGGGCCGGGTTCCGCAAGGACCCGGCCCTTTTCTTTTGCCGCTCCGGCGCCGCACCGCACATGGGCGTGCCCCCTCCGACTCGGGGTTTGCCCGCATCCCGCGGCCGTGATGTTGACAATCACGCGGCCGTGATCTACAAATCCGTACACAACTACAAACGATTTTGTAGACAATTCTGTCTACAAAACAAATCCTGAGAGCGGATTCCCGATCTTTCGATCTACACCGCCCATCCGGCGCCTTCCGCGCGCCTACCACCGCATGGCATCGCCTTGAGGAGACAAGCATGATGCACACCACCGCGCCTGCCGCCGCCGAGCTGCAGGACAGCGCGTCCGTCCACCATGGCAACGTGCTGATCAAGCCATCGTATGACGAACGGCTGACCAACGAAGACCTGGCGCCGCTGAAGAAGCAGACCTGGAGCACCTACAACATCTTCGCGTTCTGGATGTCGGACGTGCACAGCGTCGGCGGCTACATCACGGCCGGCAGCCTGTTCGCGCTGGGCCTGACCAGCTGGCAGGTGCTGGTCGCGCTGCTGGTCGGCATCGTCATCGTGCAGTTCTTCTGCAATCTGGTGGCCAAGCCGAGCCAGGTCACCGGCACCCCGTATCCGGTGATCTGCCGGGCCTCGTTCGGCGTGCTCGGCGCCAATATTCCGGCGGTGATCCGCGGCCTGATCGCGGTGGCGTGGTACGGCATCCAGACCTATCTGGCCTCGTCGGCCTTCCTGGTGCTGGCGCTGCATTTCTTCCCGTCGCTGGCGCCCTATGCCGACGTCAAGCTGCATGGTTTCGCCGGGCTGTCGACGCTGGGCTGGGCGGCCTTCATGACGCTGTGGGTACTGCAGGCGCTGGTGTTCTGGACCGGCATGGAGACCATCCGCAAGTTCATCGACTGGGCCGGCCCCGCTGTCTATGTGGTGATGATCCTGCTGGCGATCTGGCTGGTGAACAAGGCCGGCTGGAGCAACGTCAGCTTCACGCTGAGCTTCGTCAAGTACAGCGGCTGGGAAGCGGTACCGGTGATGCTGACCGCGATCGCGCTGGTGGTGTCGTACTTCTCCGGCCCGATGCTGAACTTCGGCGACTTCTCGCGCTACGCGAAGAACTTCGGCGCGGTCCGCAAGGGCAACTTCTGGGGGCTGCCGATCAACTTCCTTGGCTTCTCGCTGCTGACCGTGATCACGACCTCGGCCACGCTGCCGGTGTTCGGCAAGCTGATCACCGATCCGGTGGAGACCGTCAGCCATATCGACAGCACCTTCGCGATGGTGCTGGGCGCGCTGACCTTCATGACCGCCACCATCGGCATCAACATCGTCGCAAACTTCGTGTCGCCGGCGTTCGACTTCTCCAACGTGTCGCCCAAGCACATCAGCTGGCGCACCGGCGGCATGATCGCCGCGGTCGGTTCGATCTTCATCACGCCCTGGAATCTGTACAACAACCCGCAGGTCATCCACTACACGCTGGACGTGCTGGGCGCCTTCATCGGGCCGCTGTTCGGCATCCTGATCTCCGACTACTACCTGGTGCGCCGCCAGCAGGTCGACGTCGACGACCTGTACACGATGCGTCCGCAGGGCAAGTACTGGTACACCCGCGGCTACAACCCGGTGGCGATCGCCACGATGATCCCGGCCGCGATCATTCCGATCCTGTGCGTGGTGGTGCCCGCCTGGCAGGGCCTGGCCAACTACAGCTGGTTCATCGGCATGGGCATCGCGCTGGTGCTGTACCGCGTGCTGGCGCGCCGCATGATGCCGCATTTCTTCGCCGCCGCCTGACACGCGGCCTGAACCCGACGACCGACGACCTGACCCGACCACGACGTTTGCCATGAAGCTCAAGATCATCAACCCCAACACCACGCAAAGCATGACCGACAAGATCGGCCAATGCGCCCGCACCGTGGCCTCGCCCGACACGCGCATCGTCGCCGTCAGCCCTCGCATGGGTCCGGCTTCCATCGAGAGCCACTATGACGAGGCGCTGTCGGTGCCGGGCATCCTCGAGGAGATCCGCCTGGGCGAGGCCGAGGGTGTCGAGGGCTACGTGATCGCCTGCTTCGGCGATCCGGGGCTGTACGCGGCGCGCGAGATGGCGCGCGGGCCGGTGATCGGCATCGCCGAGGCCGCCATGCACATGGCCAGCCTGATCGGCACCAGCTTCAGCGTCGTCACCACGCTGGCGCGGACCTGCAATATCGCCTGGCATCTGGCCGAGCGCTACGGCATGGAACGCTTCTGCCGCAACGTGCACGCCTGCGACCTGCCGGTGCTCGAACTGGAGCGGCCGGGCTCGGACGCGCGCCGCATCATCACCGAATCGTGCCGCCAGGCGCTGGCGCAGGACCGCAGCGACTGCATCGTGCTCGGCTGCGCCGGCATGACCGACCTGTGCGAGGAGATCGCCGACGCGATCGGCGCGCCGGTCATCGACGGCGTGGTGTCGGCGGTCAAGATGGTCGAGTCGCTGGTCGCGATCCGGCTGCGCACCAGCAAGCGCGGCGATTGGGCCAGGCCCTTGCCGAAGGCCTACGCCGGCATGCTGGCACCGTTCGCGATCAACTGAGGCGCCGCCGTCCCCTCGCCACGTCCAACGATTTCCGCTTGCCGCAGATCATGTCCTCTTCGCTCCCCCCTTCCCGCCCGCAACCCGGCGCCGATGCCGGCCAACCGTATCCGCGCGACCTGGTCGGCTATGGCAGCCAGCCGCCGCACGCCCGATGGCCCGGCGGCGCCCGCGTTGCGCTGCAGTTCGTGCTCAATTACGAGG
>NZ_AMPR02000068.1:0-41849 GCF_000307735.3 Cupriavidus sp. HPC(L)
ATCCGTTCGGCGCGCTGCGCTGATCCACGGCCAGGCACCAACGTCCCGAACACCCCGACAAACACGACCGGAACAACCGGAGAATCCGCATGGCCAAGAAGGAAAGCGTGCAGAAGCGTCTGCAGAAGGTGCGTCCGCCCCGGGTGCAGCTCACCTATGACGTCGAGAAGGGCGACGCCATCGAGCAGAAGGAATTGCCCTTCGTCGTCGGCGTGGTAGCGGACCTGTCCGGCCAGTCGGAAGTCGCGTTGCCCAAGCTGCGCGACCGCAAGTTCGTCAATATCGATCGGGACAACTTCGACGACGTGATGTCGGCGGTCGAGCCGCGCGCGGCTTTTCAGGTCCCCAACAAGCTGTCCGAGGATGGCGGCAAGTTCGGCGTCGACCTGAAATTCCGCTCGCTCGACGATTTCAGCCCGGAAGCCGTGGTCGACCAGATCGAGCCGCTGCGCAAGCTGCTCGAGGCCCGCTCGAAGCTGGCCGACCTGCGCAACAAGCTCGCCGGCAACGACAAGCTCGAAGATCTGCTTAGCGAAGTGCTGACCAATACCGAGAAGCTGCAGCAGCTCGGCCATGGCGGCAAGGAACCGAAGGGTGGTCAGGATGCCTGAGACGCAAGCCGCAGTCGCCGCGCAGGCGGCGCCCGTTGCCAATGCCAGCCTGCTCGACGAGATCGTCGAGCAAAGCCGTGTTGCCAAGTCCGACGCCGAACACGCGCGTGCCAAGGACATCATCGGCGAGCTGGTCAAGGAAGTGCTGGACGGCACCGTGGTGGTGTCGGACAACCTGTCGGCGACGCTCGATGCCCGCGTGGCCGAGCTGGACCGCCTGATCTCGGCGCAGTTGAGCGCCGTGATGCACGCACCGGAATTCCAGAAGCTGGAAAGCACCTGGCGCGGCATGTCGTACCTGGTCAAGGAAACGCAGACCGGCACGATGATCAAGATCAAGGCGCTGAATGCGACCAAGCGCGACCTGGTGCGCGACTTCAAGACCGCGATCGATTTCGACCAGAGCGCGCTGTTCAAGAAGGTCTACGAGGAAGAGTTCGGCACCTTCGGCGGCGCACCGTTCGGCGCGCTGATCGGCGACTATGAAATCACGCGCCAGCCCGAAGACATCTACTTCATCGAACAGATGTCGCACGTCGCCTCGGCCGCGCACGCACCGTTCATCGCCTCGGCCTCGCCGGAGCTGTTCGGGCTGGAGTCGTTCGCCGACCTGGGCAAGCCGCGTGATCTGGCCAAGGTGTTCGACACCGTCGAATACGCCAAGTGGAAGTCGTTCCGCGAGTCCGAGGATTCGCGCTACGTCGGCCTGACGATGCCGCGCTTCCTGGGCCGCCTGCCGTACAACCCGAAGGACGGCACCACGGTCGAGGGCTTCAACTTCGTCGAGGACGTCGACGGTACCGATCACAGCAAGTACCTGTGGTGCAACGCCGCCTGGGCCTTCGGCGCGCGCCTGACCGCGGCGTTCGAGGACTTCGGCTGGTGCGCGGCGATCCGCGGCGTCGAGGGCGGCGGCCTGGTGGAAGACCTGCCGACCCACACCTTCAAGACCGACGACGGCGAGATCGCGCTCAAGTGCCCGACCGAGATCGCGATCACCGATCGCCGCGAGAAGGAGCTCAGCGACCTGGGCTTCATCCCGCTGGTCCATTGCAAGAATTCCGACTACGCGGCCTTCTTCGCCGCGCAATCGGTGCAGAAGCCGAAGAAGTACAACACCGACAGCGCCAATGCCAACGCGGTGCTGTCCGCCCAGCTGCAGTACATCTTCTCGGTCTCGCGCGTCGCTCATTACCTGAAGGCGATGATGCGCGACAAGATCGGCAGCTTTGCTTCGGCCCAGAACGTTGAAAGCTTCCTGAACCGCTGGATCTCGCAATACGTTCTGCTGGACGACAACGCCAGCCAGGAGCAGAAGGCGCAGTTCCCGCTGCGCGAGGCGTCGATCCAGGTTTCCGAAATCCCGGGCAAGCCCGGCGCTTACCGTTCGGTAGCCTTCCTGCGTCCGCATTTCCAACTCGACGAGCTGTCGATTTCGCTGCGCCTGGTCGCCGACCTGCCGCAGGCCGCCAACTCGTAACCGGTTGCCGTCGGTGCCCGGCATTGTGCCGGCGTCCGACGGCCGAGGCAGCAGTACTTTCTAAGGCGAAACAAAGCCACTATCTCATCGAGGGTCTCATGAAGGATATCTACGTCAAGTTCGGTAATCCCGCCATCAAGGGTGAATCCCAGGACAAGGACCACAAGGACTGGATCGAAGTCCTCAGCTGGGAGCACAACATCAAGCAGCCGCGTTCGGCGACCGCTTCGACCGCTGGCGGTCACACCGCCGAGCGCTGCGAGCACGGCGAAATGATCTTTACCAAGGACATGGACGTGGTGAGCCCGCTGCTGTATCAGCACGCGTCGGGCGGCACGACCTTCGACGAGGTCACGATCGACTTCATGCGCGCGGACGGCGAAGGCAAGCGCGTCAAGTACCTGGAAATCAAGCTGAAGAACGCGATCCTGGGCGCGGTGGATGCGAAGGTCGCCGCCGAAGGCCTGCCGACCGACAAGTTCTCGCTGAAGTACGCCGCGGTGCAGTGGAAGTACACCCAGCAGAAGATCGGCGGCAACCAGGGCGGCAACTCGCAGGGTGCCTGGAGCCTGACCAAGAACGACAAGACCTACTCGGTCTGATGCCGTTCCTTGGGGGCGATGCTGGCCGATGATCGGTTGAAGCGGATGCCGGCATCCTGGCGATTCGGCGCGGCAACGCGCGGCTTGCCGGGGTGCCGGCGCTTGCCATGAAAGGTTTCGAACCGAGTCTGCTCGACAAGCTGTTCGACGACGAGCCCCACGCGCCGCTGCCCACCGCGATGCGGCAGCTGACGCTCGAGGAGCTGAAGTCGACGGTGGCGCGCGACATCGAGGCGTTGCTCAATACGCGCATCGTGATCGACGAAGCGCAGTTGAGCGGCCTGCCGGAGTGCAAGCGTTCGCTGCTGACGTACGGGCTCAATGATTTCGCCGGGCTCAGTCTGGCCAGCTACTACGACCGCAACTACATCTGCCAGTCGCTGACCAAGGCCATCGAGCGCCACGAGCCGCGGCTGCGCAATGTCACCGTGTCGCTGGATGTCAGCGAGCGCAACACCAATGCGTTGTGCTTCGGCATCACCGCCATGCTGCTGGTGGGGCCGGCGCGGGAGCCGGTGAGCTTCGATGCGTTGCTGCAGCCGTCGACGCTGCAGTACTCGGTGACGCGGGGACGAACCTGACAACGCGGGCGCATGGCCCCTGACCCATGAACGGGTCATTGTCCCAAGCCATGCCCGAGCCAATCCGACCCGCCACCGCCACGCACCGACCGCCGAGCAGCCATGGAAGAGCTACTGCCTTACTACGAGCGTGAACTGGCCTATCTGCGCCGGTATTCGCGCGACTTCGCCGAGCGATATCCGAAGATCGCGGGGCGGCTCGCCATGTCGGCCGACGGTTGCGACGATCCGCACGTCGAGCGGATGGTCGAGTCCTTCGCCTTCCTGACGGCGCGCATCAGCAAGAAGCTCGACGACGACTACCCGGAACTGACCGAAGCGCTGCTGGAGGTCATGTATCCGCATTACCTGCGGCCGTTTCCGTCCTGTTCCATCGCGCACTTCGATGTCCGTGGCGCGGCCGCGCAGTTGTCCGCGCCGATGACGGTGCCGCGCGGCACGATGCTGAGCACGCGGCCGGTCAACCGGGTCGAATGCCGCTTTCGTACCGCCTACGACGTGACGTTTGCCCCGGTCCGCATCGCCGAGGCCAGCTATCGGGGCGCGGCGGTGGCGCCGGCCGCCACCGTGCTGCCCAAGGGCGCGACCGGTGCATTGACGGTCTCGCTCGAATACCAGGGCGACCGGGGCGGTTTCGACACGCTGGCGCTCGATACGCTGCGGGTCTATCTGGACGGCGAGCCGTCCTTCGTCGCCGCGCTCGGCGACGCGCTGTTCCTGCATACCGCGGCAGCGTATCTGGAGGGCCCGAGGCCCGGCGTCTGGCAGCGGCTGTCCGCCGTGCCGCTGCGCGAGGTCGGTTTTGCCGCCGACGAGGCGCTGATCGACACGCCGGCGCGCTCGCATCCCGCCTACCGGCTGCTGTCCGAACACTTCGCCTTCGCCGAGAAATTCAACTTCCTCGACATCGACCTGGCGGCACTGCGGCGCGCGCTGGGGCCGGCCGGCGGCAACACCCGGCGCCTGCAGCTGCATCTGGTGATGACCGACATCCGCAGCGACTCGCACACCGCGCGCCTGCTGGAGAGCCTGCAGGCCGAGCATCTGCGGCTGCATTGCACACCGGTGGTCAACCTGTTCGCACAGAAGGCCGACCCGATCCGCATCGAGCATACGGCCAGCGCCTATCCGGTGGTGGCCGACGGCCGCCGCGCGCACGGCTACGACATCTACTCGATCGACCGCGTTCATCTGGTGCGCGAGACCGCCAATGGCAACGACTTGATCGAATTCCGGCCGTTCTATTCGCTGCATCACGCCGACGATCCGAACCGCGCTGGCCATTTCTGGCTGGCGCGGCGCGACGAGCTGGTGGCGCGCCGCAGTCCCGGCTACGAAACCGAGATATCGATCGTCGACCTGGATTTCGATCCGGCGCAGCCGCAGACCGATACGCTGAGCATCGACGTCACCTGCACCAATCGCGATCTGCCGGCCAGCCTGTCGTTCGGCCATGCCGACGGCGATCTGACGATGGAAGGCACGTCGATCGCGCGGCAGATCACGTTCCTGCGCAAGCCGACGCCGTCGCTGCGGCTGCCGGGCGGCCGCGCGGCGCAATGGCGCCTGATCTCGCTGCTGGCGCTGAACCATCTGTCGCTGGTGCAGGACGGCCTGCCGGCGCTCAAGGAGATGCTGCGCCTGCATGACCTGGCCCGCAGCGGCATCTCGGCGCGGCAGATCGAAGGCATCGTCGGACTGGACTATCAGCCCACCACCCAGTGGCTGGCCGGCAAGCCGTTCGCGACGTTCGTGCGCGGCCTGCAAGTCCGCCTGACGCTGGACGAGGAAGCCTTTGTCGGCACCGGCCTGCACCGCTTCATCCGCGTGATGGACCATTTCTTCGGTCTGTACGTCCATCTGAACAGCTTCGTGCAGCTCGTCGCCGTCTCGCGCCGCACCGGCAAGGAATTGATCCAATGCGCTCCCCGAAGCGGCGAATCGATCCTGGTGTGATACGGCGGCTGCTGCGGCAGCCGTATCGCTTCCAGTTCTTCCAGGCGGTGCGGCTGCTGCAGATTCAGTTCGCCCGTCAGGGCCGGGCGCAGGGCGATGCCAATGGCGGCGTGCATGGCGCGGCCAACGGCGTGGCGAATCGCACGGTGAACGGGGCAGTGAACGGGGCAGTGAACGGGGCAGTGAACGGCAATGCCATCGCGCGCGTCGCCGACACTCCCGAGCACCAGCTCGCCACGCGCGTGCGCTTTCCCAACGCGCTGTCGCTGTCATTCCCGGCCAGCGAAATCGTGCAGATCGAGGCGGGTAGCCTCGCCAAGGAGGCGCTCGACAGCGATGCCGGCTTCGCCGAGGCGCTGGCACAACGCCCGCTCGACGACGTGGCCGTGACGCCGGCCTTCTTCGGCATGCTGGGCGGGCAGGGCGCGCTGCCGCTGCACTACACCGAAGTGGTGGCCGAGCGCGAGACAATGCGCCGCGACGGCGCTGCGCGCGCCTTCTTCGATATCTTCTCGAACCGCGCCGCCGCGCTGTTCTATCTGGCGTGGAAGAAATACCGGCTGCCGTTCCAGCACGAGGTCGACCGCACTCGCCACTACCTGTCGCTGCTGCTGTCGCTGGCCGGCGTCGCCGATGCGGGCGTCCGCCGCGGCCTGCACGAGACGCCGGGGGCCATCCACGACGAAGCGGTCGCCGGCTATGCGACGGCAGTGCGGCATCGGCCGATGTCGGCGTCGTATCTGCAGCAGGTGCTGGCCGACTATTTCCGCGTGCCGTTCCGCGTCGAGCAGTTCGTCGGCGGCTGGTATCGGGTGCCGCCGTCGCAGTGGTCGCGGCTGGGCGGCGTCAATAACGTGCTCGGCGCCACCGCGCTGGCGGGCCAGCGGGTCTGGCAGCGCGATCTGCGGGTGCGCGTCTGGATCGGGCCGCTGGCGCGCGAGCAGTACCGCGCCTTCCTGCCCGGCGCCGAGGGCGCGCTGGCGCTTCGCAAGATGCTGACCGTGCTGGGCGGCGCCACGCTCGAATACGAAGTCAAACCGATCCTGCGCCGGCAGGACGTGACCGGGTGCCGGCTCGGCGCCGCAGGCAGCGGCCATGTCGGCTGGGACACCTTCCTCGTTTCGCGACCCGCCACGCAGGATCGCAGCGACGCGCATTACACGCTGTCGCCCATTCATTGATAGACCGGAGCCGAGCCATCATGGCCACCCCCTTGAAGACGCTGATCGCCAAGCTCAATGCCACCAGCCGGCAGGCCGCCGAACGGGCCGCCTCGCTGTGCATGGCGCGCGGCCACTATGAGGTCGACCTGGAGCATCTGTTCCTGGCGTTGCTGGAGAATCCCCGCAGCGACGTGTCGGTCGCGGCCAAGGCGAGCGGTATCGATCCGGCCGCGCTGCAAAGCGATCTGGACAGGGAGCTGGGGCGCTTCCAGACCGGCAATGGGCGCACGCCGGCGTTCTCGCCGTGGCTGCCGAAGCTGTTCGAGCATGCCTGGCTGATCGCCTCGCTCGATTCGCAGACCACGCGCATCCGCTCCGGCCATCTGCTGCTGGCGCTGCTGACCGAGCCGAGCCTGGCGCCGCTGGCCGAGCGCGGCTCCAAACGTTTCGGCCAGTTCCCGGTCGAGCGCCTCAAGCATGAACTGGCCGTCTTGACCAAGGGCTCGGAAGAGGCCGAGCAGGCCGTGGCGTTCGCGGACGCCGGCGCCGCGGCGGCCGACGAGCCCTCGGGGCAGGGCGCGCTGTCGAAGACCCCGGCGCTCGACCAGTACACCGTCGACCTGACTGCGGCGGCACGCGACGGCCGCATCGATCCGGTGATCGGCCGCGACGCCGAGATCCGCCAGATGATCGACATCCTGATGCGCCGCCGGCAGAACAACCCGATCCTGACCGGCGAGGCCGGCGTCGGCAAGACCGCGGTGGTCGAAGGGCTGGCCTTGCGCATCGCCGCCGACGACGTGCCGCCGCCGCTGCGCGGCGTCGCACTGCGTACGCTAGACATGGGCTTGCTGCAGGCCGGCGCCAGCGTCAAGGGCGAATTCGAGAACCGGCTGCGCAACGTGATCGACGAGGTCAAGCGCAGCCCGCAGCCGATCATCCTGTTCATCGACGAGGCGCACACCATCATCGGCGCGGGCGGCCAGGCGGGCCAGAACGACGCCGCCAATCTGCTGAAGCCCGCGCTGGCGCGCGGCGAGCTGCGTACGATCGCGGCCACGACCTGGGCCGAATACAAGAAGTACTTCGAGAAGGATGCCGCGCTGGCGCGGCGCTTCCAGGTCGTCAAGGTCGAGGAACCGGACGAGGCGCTGGCCTCGGCGATGCTGCGCGGCATGGTCGGCCTGATGGAGCGGCACTTCGACGTGCGCGTGCTCGACGAGGCGATCACCGAGGCGGTGCGGCTGTCGCACCGCTATATCAGCGGCCGGCAGTTGCCGGACAAGGCCGTCAGCGTGCTCGACACCGCCTGCGCCAAGGTGGCGCTGGCGCAGAGCGCGACGCCGGCCGAAATCGAGCAGGACCAGAAGGCGCTGGAGCGCCTGACCGTCGAGATCGGCGCGCTGCAACGCGAGCTGTCGACCGGCGGACAGCATCAGGCACGGTTGGCCGAGTTGCAGAAGCAGGAGCAGACGCTGCGCGAGCGCATTGCCGCGGGTAACGAACGGCTCGCACGCGAACGCGAGCTGGTCGAACGGATTGTCGCGCTGCTGCGCTCGAGGGATGCAGGTACGGCGGAGGCCGCTAATGCTGCTGATGCTGCTGATGCCGCTGCGACGGGCCATGACGCCGCCGTCGACGAAGCCGAGCCGGTCGCTGCCAACAGCGATATCGCGCCCGCCGCCGGGCGCCGTCGCAAGGCCGCCGCGCCGGCGGCCCCGGCCGACGAACTGTCGCGCCTGAAGGCTGAACTGCGCGAACTGCAGGGCGAAACGCCGCTGGTGCCGATCCAGGTCGACGGCCAGGTCGTTTCCGAGATCGTCTCGGCCTGGACCGGCATTCCGCTGGGCCGCATGGTCAAGGACGAGCTGCACACGGTGATGAACCTGAAGCCGCTGCTCGAGGAGCGCGTGGTCGGCCAGCCGCACGCGCTCGAAGCGGTGGCGCAGCGCGTGCGTACCGCGGCGGCCAATCTGGAGGACCCGCACAAGCCGCGCGGCGTGTTCCTGTTCGTCGGCCCGTCCGGCGTTGGCAAGACCGAGACCGCTCTGGCGCTGGCCGACATCCTGTACGGGGGCGAGCGCAAGCTGATCACCATCAATATGAGCGAGTACCAGGAGGCCCACAGCGTGTCGGGACTCAAGGGCTCGCCGCCGGGCTATGTTGGCTATGGCGAGGGCGGGGTGCTGACCGAGGCGGTGCGGCGCAACCCGTACAGCGTGGTGCTGCTCGACGAAATCGAGAAGGCGCATCCGGACGTGCTGGAGATGTTCTTCCAGGTCTTCGACAAGGGCTGGATGGAGGACGCCGAGGGCCGGACCATCGACTTCCGCAACACCATCATCATCCTGACCTCCAACGCGGGCTCGGCCTCGATCATGCAGGCCTGCCTCAACAAGTCGGCCGAAGAACTGCCGGACGCCGACGCGCTGACCGAGGCGCTACGCCCGACGCTGTACAAGACCTTCAAGCCGGCGTTTATCGGGCGGACCAAGGTCGTGCCGTACTACCCGATCAGCGACGACACGCTGGTCGAGATCATCGAGCTGAAGCTGCGCCGCATCGGCGAGCGCGTGCAGCAGAACCACCGCGCCGTCTTCGAATGGGATGCCGCCGTGACCGAGGCGGTGCTGCAGCGCTGCACCGAGGTCGATACCGGCGCGCGCGCGGTCGACCATATCCTGAACGGCACGCTGCTGCCCGAGATCGCGCAGTCCGTGCTGGCGAAGATGGCGCAGGGCGAGGCGATCCAGAAGATCAAGGTCGGCGTCAACAAGAACGGCGGCTTCCGCTACAAGGTCAATTGAGTCAATTGAGTCAATTGAGTCGATTGACACCGTAACTCACAGTCGAGGCACCGATGGGCGTACTGACCGATATGGCGCATGAACTGGCGGCGCAACTGCGCGCGGCCTTCCGCCAGCACGACCGGCTGCTGCGGCTAGCGACGCCGCTGGGCGACGACGTGCTGCTGGCCGAGCGTCTGCTCGCGCGCGAACAGCTCGATGGCGGCGGTTTTCGTATCGAGCTGTCGGCGTTGTCGGACGACGCGAAGCTCGATCCGGCCGCCTTGCTGGGCCAGCCGGTGCGCATCGATCTGCTGACGCAGCTCAGCCGCGACAAGCCGCGCGCGTTGCACGGCCATGTGACGGTGTTCGAGCGCGTCGGCGCCAATGGCGGCCTGGCGCGCTACCGGCTCGTGATCGAGCCGTGGCTGGCCTTCCTGCGGCATCGGCGCGACAGCTTCCTGTTCCAGGACATGTCGGTGATCGAGGTCGTCGACAGCGTGCTGGGCGACTACCGCGGGCAGGGCAAGCTGGTGCCGGAATGGCGCTGGGCGGTGGCCGACGCCGCGATCTATCCGAAGCGCAGCGTGGTGACGCAGTACGACGAGTCCGACTTCGACTTCGTGACGCGGTTGCTGGCCGAGGAAGGGCTGTTCTACTACTTCGAGCACGAGGCTACCGATGGCGATGCGCTCGGCCTGCATCGGATGGTGATCGCCGATCGCAACGACGTATTCAAGGACAACACTCAGGCCAGCATCCGCTTCGGCCGTGCCGATGCGACCGCTTCGGAGGACGTGATCACCGAATGGCAGGGCGAGCGCCAGTGGCAGACCAATGCGGTCGAACTGGCGACCTGGGACTATCGCACCGCGTCACTGCGCAGCGCCACGCTGACCACCCACCACGACAACGGCGAGCAGGCCACCGCGCTGACCGACATCGACTATGTCGGCCAGTACGCGTTCGAGGACGCCGAGCAGGCGCAGCGCATCACGCGCATCGCGATGGAATCGCTCGAGGTTCGCAACAAGGCCTTCCATGGCGGCGGGACGGTCCGCACGCTGGCGCCGGCCACCACGTTCTCGCTACTCGATCACTACGAGCACGATGGCGACGAGGACGACGGCCGCCGCTTCGTGCTGCTGTCGGTCACGCACGAGGCTCGCAACAATTTCAACGAGGGATTCGGCCAGGCCTTGCTGGCGATGACGGGCCTGGCCCCGGCCGGGGACAACGAAACGCTGCCGCTGTACCGCAACCGCTTCACCGCCGTGCGCGCGAGCGTGCCATACCGACCGGCGCTGCGCGGCGAGGACGGCCGACTGCTGCATCCGCGTCCCACCGTGCGCGGCAGCCAGACCGCACTGGTCGTCGGCGACGGCGGTCCTGTCCATACCGATCGGGACCATCGCATCAAGGTGCAATTCCATTGGCAGCGCGGCGGGCGTTCATCGAGCCGTCAGTCCCACCCGGCCGGCGACGACAACGCGCGCGCCGAGTCCGCACTGGGCTGCTGGCTGCGCGTTGCCACGCCGGTGGCCGGCGACAACTGGGGCGGCGTCGCGCTGCCGCGCGTTGGCCAGGAAGTCGTGGTCGAGTTCGTCAACGGCGATATCGACCGGCCGGTGGTCGTCGGCGCGGCCTACAACGGCGCCGGCGAGCCCGACGCGCAGATCAACAAGCAACAGGCCGGCGCCGCGAACGCGACCGGCAACGCGCCGGCGTGGTTCGCCGGCGACGGCAAGAACGACAAGGCGCACGCACACAACGCCGTGCTGTCCGGCATCAAGACACAGGCGCTGTCCGCCAGCCAGACCGGCAACGGCGGCTACAACCAGCTGGTGTTCGACGACACCGAGGGCCAGAGCCGCACGCTGCTGTCGACCACGCAGGCCGCGACGTCGCTGACGTTGGGCCATCACCTGTTCCAGCGCGACAACGCCCGCGAGGCGGACCTGGGCCACGGCGCGGCGCTGGCCACCGACGCTTCCGGCAGCGTCCGCGCCGGCTCCGGGCTGCTGATCGCCGCCGAAGATGGCAGCGTCACGCAACCGCTGCTGCAGAGCGAACAGGCCGCGACGCAGGTCGAAGACAGCCTGGAGCTCGCCCGCACGCTGGCGCAGCAGGCCGCCAAGCAGAAGGCCGCGCTGCCCGGCGAGCCTGCTGCCGATGCACTGCCGGCGCTCGAATCGCTGAAGCAAAGCGCCGAAGTGCTGCGCACCGAAGCGAAGGCCGAAGATGGTAGCTCAGCGATCGCCTACGGCAAGCCGCATCTCGTGGTGTCTGGCCCGAAGGGCGTGGCGCTGTCGACGCCGGCCGATGCGGTGCTCGTCGCGGGCACCAATGCCACGCTGGTGGCCGGGGAACATTTCAATCTGGCGGCAGGCGGCAATCTCGCCGTCGCGGTGGCCGATGGTCTTAGCCTGTTTACCGATGGGCAGGGGGGCTCGGGCTCCGGCTCAAGCTCTGGTTCCACCGGCCAAGGTACGCAGACCGGGCAAAAGGGCGGCGACGCGAAAGGCATGGCCTTGCACGCCGCCGCCGGCAAGGTCGAAGTCGCCAGCCTGACCGGCGCCAGCCGCTACGCCGCCGAGCGCACGGTGACGATCGCCTCGACGCAGGCCAACGTTACGGTCGAGAGCAAGCAGCACGTGCTGCTGAACGCCGCCGGCGCGCAGATCCGCGTGCTGGGCGGCAAGATTGAACTGCACGCGCCCGGGAAGGTGGAGTTCAAGGGGGCGGGGCATCGGTTTGTGGGGCCGGGCGGTGCCGAGGCGAACAATTCGCTGGCCAAGGGCGACCTGGGGCTGTGCGAATTCAAGACGCGCGGCGCCGAAGCCGCGGGCGACGCGCTGGTGCCGTTGGGCTGATGGCGATGTTCGATCTGCATCATCGCTTCCTGGACGATTTCACGCACGTCGTGCTGAGCCCGCTGCAGCTGGGGCGGCAGGCCGTGGCCGCGTATCCGGTGACGCCGCTCGTGCCTCGGGGCGTCGACGTTCAGCCGCATCTGATGCCGGCACTGCTTGCGTTGGCCGAGCTCGATCGCCAGCAGAAGATCGGCCTGATCGAAGCCGCGTCGCGCTGGCAGCAGGACTATCTGCGCCCATATTTCAGCGCCTGCCTGGTCAGCGAGCACGCGACCGAACGGATTGCCCACCATCTCGGTACGGCGCAGCTGCTAAGCGCGCCCGCCAGCGGCCGCTTTCTGCTGCGCTTCAGCGATCCGCGCGTGATGACGCAATTGCTGGGCATCCTCGACGAGGCGCAACTCGACGCTCTGATGGGGCCTGTCGCGCAATGGCATTGGGTCGACTCCATCGGGCAGCAGCGCCAGCGCATCTCCAGCGGCGATCCCCATCTGCCGCTGCGGGTCCGGACCGGCCAGATCGGGCCCCTGCGGCGTGTGGGGCTGGTCAACGGTTGCCTGCAAACGCTGGTCAGAGGCGGTTGGCCCTGCGCCGACGCGGTCGCGCTGGGCCGGCAGCTGGACGAAGCGCTGGTCGAAGCCACGCAACGGCACAACCTGCGCGATGACGCGGACCGCCGGCTATACGCCGTCCAATGCGTGGCGATGCAAGGCCGCCCGGACGCCCATCCCGCGCTGAAGGCGGCGCTGCAAAAGGCCGAGGCCGGCGAACTGAGCTACGTCGGCGCCTGTGCCGAACTGACCGACGACCCGCTGGGCGTTCCGCCTGCAACCGGAACGGACCACAATCGACTACTGGAAAAAGCGACATGAACGCAGCCGCCATCGAGGAAGCGTCCAAATGCCCCTTCTGCGACAAGGAAGGGCTGCCCATCCTGCCCGTACGATACGCGATCGGCCGCACCGGAAAGAACAGGAGCGGACGGCAATTGGCCCCGGTACCGCCGGCGCTCGATCCGCAGTTCGGCGACAAGGTGACGGCCATCTCGTTGCCGGAGGACGTGGCCCGTTACACCCTGCGCCTGCTGCGCGGCGGCTACCTCTACGTCTTCAACGAGAAGCGCGGCCTGTGGTCCGCTTACGTCGTGACCGAGGCCGGCTACCTGTATGAGTTCGATTTCAATGACCCGGCACCCCCGCTGCCGGAAGACATCGAATTCAGCTGCAGCAACAAGCAGGATGCGGTGATCGCGCGCTGCATCACGGTCAAGGACGCCCATGTCGCCGGTCCGGTCTGGATCGGCTTCTCCGATGTGATGTGGACCGAGGAGGTCAAGAAGCGGCACAAGCGCCAGGCCTGGCGCGAGAAGCATATGCGCCGGATCGATATCGACAAGTGGCGCGGTGGCGGTGCGGCCTTGCCTCATATGGCCCCGCTGACCGACGCCAGCAAGCTGGTGGCCGAGTTCCGTGCCGAGGGCGCGACGGTCGAGGACACGCCCGCGCAACCGATGCCGGAAAGCCATCCGGACGCGCATACGCTGCCGACCATCGTGATCAAGGCATACCCGGCTTTCAGCTTCTCGCCGCACGACTTCAATGCCTGCAAGGAGCAAGAGGCCGATCTTCTGAAGTGGGCCGAGACCGCCGCCGCCCCGTATCGGCCGGCCTTGGCGGCACTGTGGGACCCGGTCGGCATCGCGTCGGAACTCGATCCGCTGATGCGGGAGTGCTACGAGGACTTCCTGTACGAAGATCCCGACCGCGCCCGCAAGCTGGCCGTGTCGCAGGCGATCATGTCGATCCGCGAGTCGATCGGCAACCATGCCGAACTCGAAGTCATGCGTACGGCCGAGGAGAGCGCCCAGAACGTCGAGATCTACGGCACCGCGGATCCGCATGCGATGCCGATTCCGGGCGGCGCGGGCGCGGAGACCCTGGCGGCCGGCAAGATGCTGGCCGAATGGCTGCTCGGCGAACCCGAGAAGGCCCGCAATCGCAGTATTGCGGAGGCCTATCGCAATGTGCCCAAGGCCCGCCTTCACCAGGCGCGCAGCAGCTCGTGGACCAAGTACGAGACGCGCATGGTGACCGGCGCGAAGCGCTATGACGAGAAGGCCCGCGACGATTTCCAGAAGGCATTCGACCGCGCGCTCGACGGGTTCAACAAGAAGACGATCGATCCGCTGGCCAAGGCGCATCGTGCGTGGCTCGAGAGCGAGGCGATGGCCAACGTGTTCGCCTGCAACTACGACGAGACCAATATGCGCAGCGGCGAGGCCTATACCGGCGCCGTGATGCTGTGTATCGGCAATACGCAGGACAAGCCGATCTGCTTCGATCTGTACAAGAAGTGGCTCGACGGAAGTCCCGACGACCAGAAGAACCTGTTGCTGCGCGCGCTGGGCTTCAATCAGCAGGACGTGCTTGCGGCTGCCGCGAAGGCGTCATCGAGCGGCGTGGATCCGTGGAACCTGTCCTGGCCTTCGCTGATCAAGGTCTACGACTTCGCCTTCCAGCGCGTGTCGAACCCGGCCACGGCGTCGTGCCTGATTGCCAATTTCATTCTCGGCATCAACGGTCCTTTGGCATGGGCGCTGAGCAAGGCGACCACCGATGGGCCGATCAAGGGCATCGCCGTTCTGTTCGGCATGTTGTCCAGGAAGGCCATGGTGCCGCTGCAGGTCGAGGGCGACTACCGGACGTTCCGCCGCGAACTGATCCGCAAGATCCGCAATTTGAGTGCGGAGGCGGGGCAGGATGTGCCGTCGCGCCGAGCCCTGTACGACCCGGTCGAGCTGGAGCTGCGGCGCCTCGAGGTGCATGGACTGCCGATGGAGGGAACGACCAACAAGTCCTTCCTGGTGCTGGTCGATCCCGTTCATCTGAAAGGCATGCCCTCCGGCCTGACCAAGGCACAGCGTACCGCGTGGTTGGCCCGCTCGTTGCGGCTACCAAACAACTATGCGCTGATGCGCCTGCCCGGTGCATGGAAAGGCGTCATCAATACCGATGTGCGCGTCGGCGCGGCGTCGTCCGTTCTCGATATCGTGCTGCTGATCAAGCTGTGGAGCGACAGCGACGACTCGATGAATCACAAGGTCGGCGATACATGGGGGCGCATTCTCGGCGGGGTGGTTGGCGTCGCGGGCGGCATCATCGAACTGGTGTCGAAGGTCGCCAAGGCCCGCGTCACATTCGGCCTGCAGTTCGGGCGCGCACTGGACGCGTCGCTGGCCAAGATGCTGGAGAGTGTGGGGCGCCGCGCGACCGCGGTCGGCGGTGTCATCATCGCGGTGCTCGATCTGAACCAGGCACGGCTCGAATTCTCGGAGGGCAACGTGATCGTCGGCGGGCTCTACGTGCTGTCGGCGGCGGTGGGGCTGCTGATGGTCTGGGCCGTGTACGTCGGCATGACTGGCTGGGGCATCGTGATTGCCATCGTGATGTTCGTAATCGCGGGGCTGATCGCCTGGCTTGCCGACGACAAGATCCAGGATTGGCTCGAGCGCTGCTATTGGGGCAGCCTCAGCGACGAGCGCTATGGGGACGTCGAAGAGGAGATGGAACAGCTGAAGCTGGCCACGAAGGACTGATATGGATTTCACGGGACTGGTGCGCAAGTACCGCGTCAACCGGCCAATCGACGACGACGAGCGCGCTCACCGCCTGCGTCAGGGGCAGCGTCTGCAGGTCGAGCCGCACGATCAGCTCTGCGTGATCAAGATCAATTCCAGCTATCTGGATTCGGTCGACCGCTACTACGACTCCCGGGGCGCGCTGACGCTGATGGCGCTGGTCGTGATCATGGTCTGCGTCGGCGGTTTCGTCGCCATGAGCCTGGCCGCGCAGCGGCCGCTGGCGCTGGGGCTGTACACGCCGGGTACCGTCGCCGTCTTCCTCGGCTTCGTGGCATTCGTGATGGCGCCCATCGTGGCGCTGTCGGTATGGATGGCACGCCGGGAGCTCGGGCGCTACACGCACTATCCGATCCGGCTGGATCGGCGCAACCGGATGCTGCATGTGTTCCGGCTGGATGGCAGCATCCTGAGCGTGCGCTGGGACGATGTGTTCTTCACGCTCGGGCGCTGTTCCGGATCGGTTCAGCCGGTGCGCGATATTCGCGGCCTGGTGCTGGATCGCGACGGCGTCACGGTACGCGAGCAGTTCGCGTTTTCGCTGTGGGAAGTCGACCCACAGCGCTTGAAGGCGCATTGGGAATTCCTGCGGCGGTATATGGAAGAGGGGCCGAAGGACCTGATCGACCGGATCCGGTACTGCGTGCCGATCGACGGGCGGCGCGAGCGCTTCCGCGTCGGCCTGGAACGTGTCTTCGCCAATGACGCCGGTTCCGCGCCGATCTATTGGCTGATGTGGCCATTCAACCTTCTGCTGGCGTGCACGCGCGCGCTGGTGATGAGAACTTGCCGGGTGCCGGTCTGGCCGAAGGACATCGAAGACGCCGCGCCGGTTTCGAAGGACGATCCCTATGTCAAGGATGCAAGCAGCAACCCGCCAAATCTACGCTGAGCGCCGAATGACGTGCGATGCCGCATCGTTCCTGCGAGCCGGATGGACTGGCTCGCTGACGGCCGCCGTGGCGCTGATGGTCGTTGCAGGCGCGGCCGTCGCCGCCGATGCCGGCAATGCAGACGGCGCCGCTGCGCTGGAACGCGCCGCAAAACGCGTCTCCGAAGCCGTCGCCACCGGCGAAGTGATCGCCGCCGCAAAAGGCACGCTGAAGCAGCAAGGCGACAAGGTCCCGCCTCAACGCGCCGCCTGCCTGTCGGCGATGGAACCGCGCACCGTCGCCAACCGGATCGGCTATCCGCTCGCAGAGGATTTCTCCAGGGACGAGTTCCTTGCTCTGACGCGCTTCCTCGATACCCCGGAAGGCAAGCGCATCCAGCAGGCGCGAGCCGAACGGCTGGCGTCGGGCAATCTCGTTTTCCGGCTGACGCCCGAGGAATCTGCCGTTGTCGGCAAGGCCTTGCCGGCGCCGCTGGCGGCCAAGTGGTCGTCCGGCGCGGCCACGCAGCCAAACACGTTGCAGGCGATGCGCAAGGTGTTCGAGGAACAGCAGGCGATCTGCCGCAATGAAGAAACCTCACCGCGTCCCACGGCGCCCGCGCCGGTCAGCTATCGGGAAGGGCTGCCGCCCAATGTCGGCTGCTCGCAGCCGCGCCTGAGCCTGGTCAGCGAGCTGCCCGACAAGCCGGTATCGGTGACGGTGCGCGTCTGGATCGGCGAGGATGGTTCGGTGGCCCGCACTGCGGTGGAGAAACCGTCGGGCTTTCAGCCGGTCGACAACGCGGCGCGCCGAGCGATGAACGGCATGCGTTGTTCAGCTCGGGGTAGCGGTGCCTTGGTGCCGTTCACGACGACACAGTCGTTTGTCGTTCGCGCCGGCGGCTAACGTCGGGTAGGGCTGGGTAGCGCGGATTGCGGGTAGTGCAGAGGCGGGGTATGCGCGTGTCGCACTGCCAATGACGACGCCAACCTACAACGTCGTCCTCTTCCCCTCCCGATCCACTTCATACACCTTGTGCTCGCCAAGCCGGCGCTTCAACCACAACCCGGCCTTGCCGAGCACATGCGCCTTCGCCCAGATCAGATCCACACCGACCAGCCAGTCGGTGTACGGATAAGCGGTCAGTGGCAGTTCCACCAGTTCGCCTGACGCCAATTCGGACAGGATCAGTTGCCGCGGCAGCGTGGTCCATCCTAGGCCCGTGCGCGCCAGTTCCAGCAGCGCCGCGTAGCTCTCCGCCTGCCAGCATCGCGTCGCATCGAGGTATTCGCTGCTGGGCAGCTTGTGGTTGTGGCCGCTGAACACCAGCCGCCGGTGCGCGCGCAGGTCGGCGAAATCGACGCGCTTCAATTGCGACAGCGGGTGGTCGCGGTGGGCGACATGCGACAGGATCAGCTTGCCCATCTGGGCAAAGCCGAGATCGCGCGGGTAGGCCGGCTGCGAGAACGCGATGCCCAGGTCCGCTTCGCCGCGCGCCAGCAGTTCGGCCACATCGCCATGCAGCGGATGCCGGATCTGCAGGTCGACATGCGGAAACCGTTCGGCAAAGTCGCGTAGCGGCGGCATCAGGGTGGAGTAAGGGACTTCGATCGCCAGCGTCAGCGCCGGCTCGACGCGTTCGCCCAGCTCGTTGGCATGCGCCTCCAGTTGCAGGCAGCGCTCCAGCACCAGTTCGGCCTCGTTGCGCAGCTTTTCTCCGGCCGGCGTCAGCGTCGACGCCTTGCCGCCGCGTTCGAAGAGCACCAGGCCGAGGTCGGCCTCCAGATTGGCGATGGCGGTGCTGACCGCGGACTGCGTCTTGCGCAACTGCCGGGCCGCGGCCGAGAACGAGCCGGTGCTGGCCACCAGGGTGAACATTTCCAGCTGATCGAGCGAATAGCGCATCGCTGCCTGACTCCTGCCCGTCAAAAAACTGCCTATCAAAAAAATCGATGGCTGCCGATTTGGCCCGCCGCCCAAACCCGCCGGATTATGGCGCACCGATCCGGCCGGCGCAAAAGCGCGGGACCACAGACCAGACGGAGGAGACCACGATGCATTCGCAGCAGCAGGCGGGACCAGAACCGATGCCGCAGGAGCCGGCCGCTCATTCGGCCGGTGACTCGGCCTATCAATCGGCCTATCAATCGGCCAACCACCCGGACGTCCGCCCGGCCGTCCACCCCGTCGACCAACGATTGCCGGTGCGGCAGCTGGCCAGCTTCGGCCTGCAGCACGTGCTGGTGATGTACGCGGGCGCCGTCGCGGTGCCGCTGATTCTTGGCAGCGCGCTGGGCTTGACCCAGCAGCAGATGGTCACGCTGATCAATGCCAATCTGTTGACCTCGGGCATCGCGACGCTGATCCAGACACTGGGCTTCTGGCGCTTTGGCGCACGTCTGCCGCTGATCCAGGGTTGTTCGTTTATCGCGATCGCGCCGATGATCCTGATCGGCCAGCAATACGGGCTCAGCCATGTGTTCGGTGCCGTCATTGCCGCCGGCGCGCTGACCATCGCGATTGCTCCACTGTTCAGCCGGCTGCTGCGCTGGTTTCCGCCGGTGGTGATCGGCAGTCTGATCGTGATCATCGGCGTCACGCTGATGCCCGCGGCGGCGATCTGGCTGGGCGGCGGCAATCCCGCGGCACCGGACTTTGGCGCGACGCCGAACCTGCTGCTCGGCCTGGCGACGATCGCCATCACGCTGTTCGTCTATGCGCGCTTCTCCGGCTTTATCGGCAATCTATCGGTGCTGATCGGCCTGCTGGCGGGCACCGCGATCGCGATGGCCTGCGGCATGACCAGCTTCGACGCGGTCGGGCGTGCCGCCTGGTTCGAGATCAGCCCGCCGTTCGCGTTCGGCGCGCCGTCGTTCGCCCCGATGCCGACGCTGGTGATGCTGCTGGCGATGCTGGTGATCATGGCCGAGACCACCGGCAATGTGCTGGCGATCGGCACCATCGTCGGCCGGCCGTCGACGCAGCGCACGCTGGGCGACGCGTTCCGCGCCGATGGGTTGTCGACGATGCTGGGCGGCGTCTTCAACAGCTTTCCCTATAACGCGTTCACGCAGAACACC
Source organism: Cupriavidus sp. HPC(L) (assembly GCF_000307735.3). Classification (NCBI taxonomy): domain Bacteria; kingdom Pseudomonadati; phylum Pseudomonadota; class Betaproteobacteria; order Burkholderiales; family Burkholderiaceae; genus Cupriavidus; species Cupriavidus sp. HPC(L). The sequence goes on from NZ_AMPR02000068.1 coordinate 19,642, forward strand.
GGGCTGATCGCGCTTTCGAACGTCAAGAGCCGCTATGTCGTCGCCTCGGCGGGCGCGATCATGGTGCTGATGGGCCTGTTCCCGAAGCTTGCCGCGCTGATTGCGTCGGTACCGCGGCCGGTGCTGGGCGGCTGCGCGATCGTGATGTTCGGCATGACGACGGTCGCCGGTATCCAGGAGCTGTCGCGCGTGAAGTTCGACGGCACGCGCAACGCGATCATCGTCGCGGTGTCGGTCAGCGTGGGCGTATTGCCGATGTCGCTGCCGGCGCTGTTCGAGCGCGTCGAAGGGCCGCTGAAGCTGGTGCTCGACAGCGGCATTTTCCTCGGCGCGATCACGGCCGTGCTGCTGAACCTGTTGCTCAATCGTGGGACATCGCAGGCCGCGGTGACCGACAGCGAGCATGCCGTCGCCTCGGGCCAGTCCTGATCTCAAGGGGCCATGCCGGCCGCAATCTATTTGGATCGAATCGAATCGCGCCATCACGCGCATCTTTGCCAGGAGAATCGTCCGATGCCAGCCATCGACACCCAGACCCGTACCACCACCTCCACGCTGTCCGAACTGGACCTGCGGCTGCTGCGCGAGTCGATCGCGCTGGCCGAGCAATCGAAGCAGAACGGCCGCCATCCCTTTGCCGCGATCGTGGCGGACGAGCACGGCAATATCGTCGCGTCGGCCGGCAACAACTCGATGCCGCCGCAGGGTGATCCGACCCAGCATGCGGAGCTGGCCGCGGCGGCGCTGGCCGCCAAGCGCCTGAGTCCGGAACAGTTGGCACGCTGCACGCTGTACACCAGCGCCGAACCCTGCTGCATGTGCGCCGGCGCGATCTACTGGTGCAATATCGGCCGCGTGGTCTATGCGCTGTCGGAGCACACCTTGCTGGGGCTGACCGGCGACCATCCGGAGAATCCGACTTTCTCGCTGCCTTGCCGCGAAGTCTTCGCGCGGGGACAGCGCCAGATCGAGGTGCACGGTCCGATGCTGGAAGACGAGGCGGCCCAGTCCCATACTGGGTTCTGGAAGTAAGGCGGGGCAGGGGCCTCGCGCTTGCGACGCGTTTCGTCGCCGATGTCAGCGGGAGGCACCATGCCGGAACAACTGACCAAGCATCCCGACGTCACCCTGCAGGTGCTCAAGAGCGCCGGCGCACGGTGCGGCACGGGAGAAACCCAACAGATCCTGAAGGCTTGCCCGGCCGAGCGCTTCTGCCAGTTGCCGGGCGGCGAGATCTGCGTGTTCGGGCTGCCCGATGCGGCCCGCATGACGCAGATCACGAAAGCCGATTGGCAGGCGCTGACCGCGACGATGGCCGGCGTGACGCCAACCGCCGCCCCCGGGTCGCCGACGGCGCCCGCTACGGCGCCACCGACGGCCGCGTCATGGCTGTGGATCGTGGTCGCCCTGGTGGTCGGCCTGATCCTGGGCGCGGTGCTGGCCCGCCGGCGCCGGCCGCCGCCCTGAGCAGTGGCGGCCGGCGGAGCGACGTCGCACGGACCCATCAAGCGCCGGGCTTGTTCCGAAACACCAGCGCCAGCCCGAGCAGGATCGTAACCATGCCGGCCAATGCCAGCGGCGCGAGCCGGTTGCCGAGGATCAGATAGTCGAGCACCGCGGTGCCGGCGGGCACCAGGTAGAACAGGCTGGTCACGTTGACCAGATTGCCGCCCTGGATCATCCGGTACAGCAGCAGCGTTGCGCCGATCGAGATCACCAGCGCCATCCAGCCGAGCGGCAGCAGCAGCGCGGGCGTCCACGAGACGTGGATCGGCTCGAACGGCAGCAGCGCCAGGCACATCAGCAGCGCGATGCCGTATTGCAGCGGCATCACGTCGATCGGCGCCTGCCGGATGCCTTTCTGCACGATGGTGCCGGCCGTCATCGTGGCCAGCGCGGTCAGCGCATAGAGCATGCCGGCCACCGGGGTGCCGGCAATGCCGATGCCCTGGTAGACGACCATCACGAGCCCCGCCAGCGCCAGCACCAGCCCGACCAGCCGCAACGCCGAGAAGCGGCGCTCGGTCAGCAGCAGCGTCAGGATCGGCTGGGCGCCGAGCAGCGTGGCCAGCATGCCGGGCGTGACGCCGCGGTCCAGGGCCAGCAGGTAGCAGATCGAATAGCAGCCGGTCAGCAGCAGCCCGACCATTGCGACCCGCGCCCGCTGTCCGGGCTCGGGCAGCCAGCGGCGGCGCCATGCGGCGATCGCCAGCAGCACGCCGAACGCCAGCACGAAGCGCAGCGTCAGGAAGGCAAAGGCGGAGGCATAGGCCAGGCCCCATTTGGCGACGATCGCGCCGCTGCTCCACAGCAGCACGAACAGCGCCGTGGAGCCGTGGGCGGCCCAGGTATCCGGCAACGACGGAAACAGCCGGGAAGAGAAGGTCGAGAAGGACGAGAGCGACAGCAAGGACAACGTCGATCGCGCCGCATGCGCGAATCTTTGGAAGTTCATCGGTTTCACCTGTCATTGGTGTGACGGGCTTCGGTCGACCGTGAGCGAACGCCGGCTGCGAATGCGAGCCGGCATCGGCGCGATGCGCGGCATCGAGCAGGCGGCAATGGCGTTCGCGCGCGCCGGGCGCGCACGGTCAGACGGAAGAGTGGGGGTCGGCTGGGGTCAGCCGAGGACGGCCGCGGGCGGCGGGGCGACCGCTGCGACGACGGCGCGCGGCGGCGGTGCAACACCGGCCACGACAGCGCGCGGCGGTGCTACGCCTGCCACGACGACGGCGACGTCAGCCGGGGGCGAGCAGACAGCGGCCGGCGGCGACCAGACAGGAGAAACGCGGGGAGGCGCCGACGCGCGCGCGCCACCGGTCGGCAGGACCGGATCGGCAATCGAAGAAGCGCGGCGTACAGGCGTCATGGAACCCAAGCGGAACCGAAAGGGGTGGAAAACCGTCACACGACCGTCATGGGACGGCCGGTGCGTCGGCGGGGGCGATCTATCGGAATCAGACCGAAATCGAATGCTCTCCGCGGCACGACTCGCGCAAGCGTACACGCTCTATGATGTGCTGACAACCCCGTCCGCGGTGGCCCGGGCCGGGGCGCCGGTCCGGTACAATGCGCGCCCCGCGGGCGCATGCCCGCCCGTATGTCTGACATCTGGCATTGGAGGACCTCATGGAATCGCGAATCACCGAGCTGGAGGTCAAGCTGGCCTTCCAGGAAGACCTGCTGGAAACGCTGAACCTGACCGTCGCGAAGCAGCAGCGGCAGATCGAATTGCTGCAGGAGCAAATGCAGGCGCTGTACCAGCAATTGCCCGCCGCCACGGGCACCGCGGCCGACGGGTCGGTGCACGAAATACCGCCGCACTATTGAGCCATTGCCGCCCTGGACCGCCGATGGTGGAACGCCGGGACGCCGCCCGGGTCTGACCGAGGTGACCACTCCAGCATCGCGCATGTCTTCGATCCCTTCGCATGGCCGCCGCCGGGGCCTCCGGCGGCCCCTGGCGGCCACGGCAACCGCCGCGGCGCTTGGCCTCGGTGCCGGCCTCGCCGTGCTCTCGGGCGCCGCCATCGCCGGCTACAACATCTGGACCGGCGAATACACCTTCACCAGACAGGAACTGCAGCGCGCCGTCGAAGGCCGCTTTCCGGCGACGCTGCGCTATGCGCAAGTGCTCGACGTCCGGCTGACCCGGCCGCGGCTGACGCTCGATGCGGCGGGCAACCGCATCACCACGCAGGTCGATGCGCAGTTGACCAACAGCCTGCTGCCGGCGCCGCCGATCAACGGCACGCTGGCGCTGAACAGCGGCCTGCGCTACGACCCGGTCAAGCGCGCGGTGCTGCTCGACAACCCGACCGTCGAGCAGGTGCAGGTCGACGGCGTGCCGGGCCAATACAGCGCGCAGCTCAATGCGGTGGGCAACCTCGTGGCGCAGGAACTGCTGAAGGACTATCCGCTGCACACGTTCAAGCCCGAGGAACTGCAGGTCAACGGCAAGCAGGTCGAACCCGGCGCGATCACCGTGACCGAGGATGGTATCGCGGTGAAGATCGACACGAAGTAGGGCGGGCCAAGGTCTCGCCGCCCCAAAGAAAAACCGGCGCCTAAAGCGCCGGTTTTTCTTTGTCGTCCCCGCGCAGGCGGGGACCCAGTGGCCTGCCAAAGACGCTGGATTCCCGCGTGCGCGGGAATGACGGGATGGCTTACTGGATCTTGGCCTTGTCCCGCAGCGACTTCATCATCGACTGGAACTGCTCGCGCTGCCAGTTCTGGTCGCTCATCAGCATCTGCTGCAGCTGGGGCTTGGCTTCCTCGAAGGTCGGGATCTTGGTCTCGCGCTCGTCCTCGAGCAGGATCACGTGCCAGCCGAACTGGGTCTTGACCGGGGTCTCGGTCATCTGGCCCTTCTTCAGGCCGGCCATCGCGGCCGAGAACTCCGGCACATAGCTGTTGCCGCTGGCCCAGTCGAGATCGCCACCGTTGGCGGCCGAGCCCGGGTCCTTCGACGAGGCCTTGGCCACGTCGGCGAACTTGGCGCCGCCCTTGATCTTGGCGATGATCGCGACCGCTTCCGATTCCTTCTCGACCAGGATATGGCGGGCGCGGTATTCCTTGCCGTTGCCGAACTGGGCCTTGATCTTGTCGTATTGTTTGCGCAGCTCGGCATCGCTGGTGCCGTGGGTGCGCACATAGTCTTCGAACACCGCGCCGGCGAGCACGTTCAGGCGCGCCTGTTCCAGCTGCTCCTGCACGTCCGGGTTCTGCGTGACGCCGCGCTTGGTGGCTTCCTGCACCAGCAGTTCGCGGTCGATCAGCATATTGCGCGCGCGATCCCGCAGCTCCGGGGAATCCGGCTGGCCGGTGCCGGCGATCAGCTTGTCGAGCTTGGCCGACGGAATGCCCTTGCCATTGACGACGGCGGCATTCTGGGCGAGTGCGGGCAAGCTGCCAGCGGCAAGCACAGCCGCCAGGCTGAACGAGAGGACAGTGGTCTTCATGGAATCAGTGTTGGGAAGTCTGGGGAAGGCTGGACGATTATGCAGATACTTGCGCAGAGGCTTGTGCAGACACCGCGCGGATGATGGTCACTGCGCGGAATACTCTTGCTCGGTGAATGCGGACACTGCCAGGGCATGGATCCGCATGGGGAAGAGACTGCGCAGCGCATCATACACCATGCGATGCCGGGCAACCCGGCTCGCGCCGGCGAAGCGCTCGCTGACGATGGTGACATGATAGTGTCCGCCGCCCGAGGCCGCGCCCGGATGACCCGCGTGCAGCGCGCTGTCGTCGCGCACCGTCAGTTGCGACGGGGCCAGTTCGGCGCGCAGCAGCGCATCGATCTGCGCGGCGGTATCGCCGGCGGGGCTTTCGGGGCTTCCGGAGTTTTCGGGGGGCAACGAAGAAGAGACGTGGTTCATGGTTGCGATGCCCACGCTCAATGGCGGGCGCTTTCCTGCGCTTTTTCGGGCGCGTTTTCGTTCATATGGCGCGACAGCCAGAGGCTTTGGGCGACGATGAAGACCAGCATCAGGCCCATGCTGCCGAACAGCTTGAAGTTGACCCAGATGTCGGTCGAGAACTGGTAGGCCACCCACAGGTTCAGCACGCCCATCACGGCGAAGAAGCCGGCCCAGGCGGTATTGAGGCGGCCCCAGACCGGGTCGGGAAGCTTGACGGACTTTTCCATCATGGCGCGGATCAGGTTCTTGCGCCAGATCGCGGCGGAGGCGAGCAGCGCGACCGCGAACAGCCAGTACAGCACGGTCGGCTTCCACTTGATGAAGGTCTCGTTGTGCAGCAGCAGCGTGGCGCCGCCGAACACCACGATGATCAGCAGGCTGATCCACTGCATCGGTTCGACCTTGCGGTGGCGCAGCCAGACCCAGCCGATCTGCACGATGGTGGCCGCGATGGCGACCGCGGTGGCGGCAAAGATGCCCGCCAGCTTGAAGGTGACGAAAAACAGGATGACCGGGAACAGGTCGAACAGAAATTTCATGCGGGTCCGTCGGGGAAGGCGATGCCGGCGGGCGGCATCGCGGAATCGTTATCGTGGGGTCTGGCCGCGGCGGGTCAGCGTGCGTTGGTCGGCGTGCGTTGGTCAGCGCTGCGGCTCAGCCAGGCGTGCCGGACTTGCCGGCGTGGCCGGCATCCTCGCCGGAGCCCGGTTCTGGTTCGCGGTCGTCGAATTTTAGCGCAGCCGAATTGATGCAATAGCGCAGGCCGGTCGGCGCCGGGCCATCCTCGAACACATGGCCCAGATGGCTGCCGCATTCCTTGCAGCGCACCTCGATGCGGACCATGCCGTGGCTGTGGTCGACGTGTTCGTCGATCACCTCACCGTTGATGGGCCGGAAATAGCTGGGCCAGCCGCAGCCGGCATCGAACTTGGTGGTGGACTCGAACAGCGGCGTGCCGCAGCCCACGCAGCGGTAGATGCCGGGCTCCCAGTGGTCCCAGTAGCGGCCGGTGAAGGCGCGTTCGGTGGCGGCCTCGCGCGCGACCCGGTATTCGATGTCGGACAGTTGCGCGCGCCATTCGGCTTCGGTCTTGTTGACGGGCATGATGCGGATCCTTGTGGGGGCGATCGGTGTTGGGTTCGATGGATCGGTTCGAGATGGGGACCGATATCAGGACGAACAGCTTACCTCGATACCGGACGCCCAGTCCGGCGGCAGCGCGGCATACGACTCGGCCTCGGGCTGCTCGTCGAATGGCCGCGACAGCACCGCCAGCAGCCGCTGCACCTCGCTGAAGTCCTTCTCCTTGGCGCGCTGGATCGCCACCTCGGCCAGATGGTTGCGCAGCACGTACTTCGGGTTGACGGCCAGCATCGATGCCGCGCGGCCCGCGTCGTCCGAGTTCTCGGCACGCAGGCGGGCGCGGTAGCGTTCGGCCCACGCGTCCCAGCCGGCCCGGTCCATGAACAGGTCGCGCACCGGCGCGTCGCGGCTGCCGTCCGCCGAGGAGATGCGGGCGAGGTTGCGCCAGAACAAGGTGTAGTCGACCCGCTGGGTATGCAGCAGGCGGAACAGGTCGGTCAGCAGCGCCTCGTCGGCCGCGTGGTCGATATCGGCGCTGGCCAGGCCCAGCTTGGCGCGGTACAGCTGGAAGAAGCGCTGCGCATAGCGGTCACGGAAGGGATCGAGGCCGGCGTGCGCGGCCTCGATCGCGGCCTCCTTGGCCGCTTCGGTCGGCGCCTGGCCGTCCTCCCGCTCGATCCACAGCGGCAGCAGCGCCTGCGCCAGGCAATGCAGGTTCCAGAAGCCGACCTGCGGCTGCTGGCTGTAGGCGTAGCGGCCCTGGGTGTCCGAGTGGTTGCAGATATGGTTGGCGTCGAAGGCGTCAAGAAAGCCGAAGGGACCGTAGTCGATGGTCAGGCCGAGGATCGACATGTTGTCGGTGTTCATCACGCCATGACAGAAGCCCACGGCCTGCCACTGGGCCATCAGGTCGGCGGTGCGCAGCGACACCTCGCGCAGCAGCGCCTGGTAGGGGCTGATGGTCTCGCCGCCGGCGCTGTCGCGGCATTCCGGCATGAAGCGGTCGATGACGAAGTCGGCCAGCTGGCGCAGCGCCGCCACGTCGTCGTGCGCGGCGAAATGCTCGAAATGGCCGAAGCGGATGAAGGTGGGCGCCAGGCGCGTGACCACCGCGGCGGTCTCGATGGTCTCGCGGCGTACCGGCGCGTCGGAGCCGACGATGCACAGCGCGCGCGTGGTCGGGATGCCCAACGCGGCCATGGCCTCCGAGCACAGGTATTCGCGGATCGACGAGCGCAGCACAGCGCGGCCGTCGCCCATCCGCGAATACGGCGTCTTGCCCGAGCCCTTCAGCTGGATTTCCCACGGGCCGTTGGCGGTCTGCGCCTCGGCGATGCGAATCGCGCGGCCGTCGCCGAGCTGACCGGCCCAGACGCCGAACTGATGGCCCGAGTAGACGGTGGCCAGCGGATCGGCCCAGTCCGGCACGCGGTTGCCGATGAAGATCTCGGCGAAGTCCGGCGGGAGCGCGTTGCCGGCACTGGCGCCGTCGCTCCATTGCCAGCCCAGCAGTTCAGCCGCGGCGGGCGCCACGGCCACCACATACGGCGCGGGCAGCGGCGTGGGGCGCAGGCGCGTGAAGAAACGCTCGCCGAGCGCGGCAAACCCCGGCGCCACGGAGAAGGGCGGTTGCATGGTGGTTGCAGGCGACGACGGGGCCGGTGCGGGGGAGACAGCTGGGGTCGGATCAGAGGACATGAGGTCGGGGCCTTGGCATCACGCGCCGGGCGCGAATGGTCGCGGAGGGTGGCTGGGGACCGGCGCGGTGCAACAGCCTGCAATCGGAGGCCTGCCTGGAAGTGCGCTTGCAGGCTAGGGAAAACGACATGTTGAGGTGCAACATGGCTGGCAGTATTGTACTTGCACGCCGCATTTTCCCTGGTCTGACCGCGGCGCCGCGGCCGGTGTTCCCGCTTGTTCACGCTTGCTCCTGCTTGTACCCATCGCGCGGCGCGGCCATCACCGGCAGTCTTCCCGTCATGCCGCCCGCTTGCACGCCCGCAGTGCACCGGCGTAGTGCATCGATGGAAAGTGCGAGCGTGTCTGCCGACGCCTTCCGCTGGAAGGTTTTTGTCGGCCTAAAAAAAGAACGATTGTTCGCTTCTCGGCGTTGCCAGGGCGGACATCGCCACCGATAAAGGAGACCATTCCCATGGCATTGATGGGACAAATGATGGGCGCGCCGTTGCTCATTTCCTCCATCATCACCCACGCCGCACGCCATTACGGCAGCACCGAAATCGTTTCGCGGCGCACCGAAGGGGACCTCCACCGCTATACCTACCGCGATTGCGAGCTGCGCGCCCGCAAGCTGGCGCAGGCGCTGGGCAAGCTGGGCGTGCAGCCCGGCGAGCGGGTCGGCACGCTGGCGTGGAACGGCTACCGCCACCTCGAGATCTACTACGCGGTATCGGGCATGGGTTCGGTCTGCCACACGATCAACCCGCGGCTGTTCCCCGAGCAGCTGGCCTATATCGTCAATCACGCCGAAGACCGCTATGTATTCTTCGACCTGACCTTCCTGCCGCTGGTCGAGGGCCTGGCGCCGCATTGCCCGCAGGTCAAGGGCTGGGTGCTGATGAGCGACCGCGCGCACCTGCCGGCCGAATCGAAGTTGCCGCTGCTGTGCTACGAGGACCTGATCGAGGGCCAGGACGGCGACTACAGCTGGCCGAGCTTCGACGAGAACACCGCGTCGAGCCTTTGCTACACGTCCGGCACCACCGGCAATCCGAAGGGCGCCCTTTATTCGCATCGCTCGACGGTGCTGCATTCGTATGCGTCGGCGTTGCCGGACGCGCTGGGCTGCTCGGCCAAGGACGTGATCCTGCCGGTCGTGCCGATGTTCCACGTCAATGCCTGGGGCCTGCCGTACTCGGTGCCGCTGGTCGGCGCCAAGCTGGTATTCCCCGGCGCGAAGCTCGACGGCGCCTCGCTGTACGAGCTGTTCGAGCAGGAGCAGGTCACCTTCTCGGCGGGCGTGCCGACGGTCTGGCTCGGCCTGCTGCAGCATGTGCAGGCCAACAAGCTGCGCTTCTCCAGCTTCAAGCGCACGGTGATCGGGGGCTCGGCCGCGCCGCCGGCGATGATCAAGGCGCTGAACGCGCTCGATGTCGAGGTGATCCATGCCTGGGGCATGACCGAGATGTCGCCGCTGGGCACCACCTGCAAGCTGCTGAACAAGCATCTGTCGCTGCCGCCGGAGCAGCAGCAGGCCATCCTGGAGAAGCAGGGCCGCGTCATCTACGGCGTCGACATGAAGATCGTCGACGGCGAGGGGCGCGAGCTGCCGTGGGACGGCAAGGCCTTCGGCGACCTGATGGTGCGCGGCCCCTGGATCATCGACCGCTATTACCGCAGCGACAGCTCGCCGCTGGCCGACGGCTGGTTCCCGACCGGCGATGTCGCCACCATCGATGCCGACGGCTATATGCAGATCACCGACCGCAGCAAGGACGTGATCAAGTCCGGCGGCGAATGGATTTCGTCGATCGACGTGGAGAACGTCGCCGCGGCGCATCCGGCGGTACATATGGCCGCCTGCATTTCGGTCCACCATCCCAAGTGGGACGAACGGCCGCTGCTGGTGGTGATGAAGAAGCCTGGCTCCGAGCTGACCCGCGAGGAGCTGCTGAGCTTCTTCGAGGGCAAGGTCGCCAAATGGTGGATCCCCGACGATGTGGCCTTTGTCGACGAGATCCCGCTGACGGCCACCGGCAAGATGCAGAAGCTGAAGCTGCGCGAGCAGTTCAAGGACTATCGGCTGCCGACGGCCTGAACCAGGGCCGTCGCAGGGCACGTGCAGCAGCGGCGGCGTCTTCCCGGCGCCGCGGTAGAAGCAAACGGGACCATCGGGCAAGCCGCGAGACAGCATAAAAGCGGCAGCCCCGAGCGCCCGCTCATCACGATAGCCAACGAGAGAAAGAGAGAAGGAGACAAACCATGATCAGATTGCGTCCGCTCGTCGCCGGCGTGGCATTGATGGCTGCGCTCGGTTCGGGAGCCGCCGCGGCCGATACGGTGAAGATCGCGTTCATCGATCCGCTGTCTGGCCTGATGGCGCCGGTCGGCCAGAACCAGCTCAAGAGCTGGCAGTACGTCGCCGAGCTGGCCAATCAGAAGAACTGGGCCGGCGGGCACAAGTTCGAGGTCGTGGGATTCGACAACAAGCTGTCGCCGCAGGAAAGCCTGACGATCCTGAAGCAGGCCGTCGATCAGGGCATCCGCTACGTGGTGCAGGGCAACGGCTCGTCGGTCGGCCTGGCGCTGCAGGACGCGGTGGCCAAGCACAACGAGCGCAACCCGGGCAAGGAGATCATCTATCTGAACTATGCCGCGGTCGATCCGGACATGACCAACTCGAAATGCAACTACTGGCATTTCCGTCTGGACGCCAACTCCGACATGAAGATGGAGGCGCTGACCACCTATCTGGCGCAGGACCAGAACGTCAAGAAGGTCTATCTGATCAACCAGAACTACTCGTTCGGCCACCAGGTCGCGCGCGCCGCCAAGGAATACCTGAAGCGCAAACGCCCGGACATCCAGGTCGTCGGCGAGGACCTGCACCCGCTGGCGCAGGTCAAGGACTTCTCGCCCTACGTGGCCAAGATCAAGGCCGCCGGCGCCGATACCGTGATCACCGGCAACTGGGGCAGCGACCTCGCGCTGCTGATCAAGGCGGCCAAGGACGCCGGGCTGACCGCCAATTTCTACACCTATTACGCGGCCACCACCGGGGTGCCGACCGCGATGGGCGCGGCGGGAGCCGAGCGCGTGCGCTATGTCGGCTACTACAACCCGAACAACAAGGGCTTCCGCGGCTCGGAAGTGATCGAGGGCTACGAGAAGAAGTACAACGACGACTTCTACGTGATGGCCTCGTATACCGGCATCGCGATGCTCAGCCAGGCCTTCAAGAACGCCAAGTCGACCGATCCGGTCAAGGTGGCCAAGGCGCTCGAGGGCATGAAGGTCGAGAGCATGAACGGCACCGTCGAGATGCGCGCGACCGACCACCAGGCCCAGCAGCCGCTGACCATCGCCACCTGGACCAAGGTCGACGGCAAGGAAGTCAAGTACGACCAGGAAAACACCGGCTACGGCTGGAAGACCAACGCGGTGCTGGACGCGCATGTCGCCGCCCAGCCCACCTCCTGCCAGATGAAGCGTCCAGGCTGATCCCGGACGCGCCACACGCGGCGCGCCCGCGCGGCCTCTGACCGCCAGCGCCGGTGGTATGCTGCCGGCCCCTGGGGGCGCAGACACGGCCGCCGCGCCCGCCCTCGCTTCGCCTTCGCCGGACGGCGGCACTTGCCGCCGGCCCGGCGCCAGATGGAAGGACTGGCTGTGGAATTCTTCATCATCTCGCTGTTGAACGGCATCAGCTATGGGCTGCTGCTGTTCATGCTGTCGTCGGGCCTGACGCTGATCTTCAGCATGATGGGCGTGCTGAACTTCGCGCATGCGAGCTTCTACATGCTCGGCGCCTATTTCGCATACTCGATCTCGACCAAGATCGGCTTCTGGCCGGCGCTGATCGCCGCGCCGCTGCTGGTGGCGTTCGCGGGCGCGCTGGTCGAGCGCTTCGGCCTGCGGGCGGTGCACAAGTACGGCCACGTCGCCGAGTTGCTGTTCACCTTCGGCCTGGCCTACCTGATCGAGGAGGGCGTCAAGCTGGTCTGGGGCCTGGCGGCGGTGCCGTACCGGATTCCGGCCGAGCTCGACGGGCCGCTGTTTACCGTGTTCACCTCGGCCTTCCCCAAGTACCGCGCCTTCATGATGCTGGTGTCGCTGGCGATGCTGGTGGCGATCTACCTGGTGCTGACGCGAACCCGCATCGGGCTGGTGATCCAGGCCGCGCTGACGCATCCGGAGATGGCCGAGGCGCTGGGGCACAACGTGCCGCGCGTGTTCATGATGGTGTTCGGCGGCGGCGCCGCGCTGGCGGGCCTGGCCGGCGTGATCGGCGGCAATGCCTTTGTCACCGAGCCGTCGATGGCCGCCGCGGTCGGCTCGATCGTGTTCGTGGTGGCGGTGGTCGGCGGCATGGGCTCGCTGGTCGGGGCGTTCATCGCGTCGATCCTGATCGGGCTGCTGCAGACCTTCGCGGTCACCATCGACGCGTCGCTCGCCGGCATGTTCAATTCGCTGGGGCTGAACGTGACCAGCGAAACGCCGTTCTATTCGCTGTGGCGGCTGACGGTGGCGCAGGTCGCGCCGGTGCTGCCGTATCTGCTGCTGGTCGTGATGCTGATCTTCCGCCCGCGCGGCCTGATGGGAACCCGGGAGAGCTGACGCGATGGAATCGACGATGCAACGCACGCAAGACACCACGGTCACCGGCCGCACGATGCGCTACCGGCCGCTGAACCTCGGCCGCTGGGTGCTGTGGGGCACCACCGCGCTGCTGATGCTGGTGCTGCCGCTGATCTTCACCGGCGGGTTTGCGATCACGCTGATGTCGCAGATGGGCATCATGATCGTGTTCGCGCTGTCCTACAACATGCTGCTCGGCCAGACCGGCATGCTGTCGTTCGGGCACGCCGTCTATTCGGGCCTGGGCGCCTTCATCGCGGTCCATGTGCTGAACATGGCCGGCGCCGGCACCGTGTGGATGCCGGTGTCGCTGCTGCCGCTGGTCGGAGGACTCGCCGGTGCCTTCTTCGGCGTCATCTTTGGTTACGTGACGACCAAGAAGTCCGGCACCACCTTCGCGATGATCACGCTGGGCATCGGCGAGATGGTGTTTGCCAGCTCGCTGATGTTCCCGGAATTCTTCGGCGGGGAGGGCGGCATCTCGACCAACCGCGTGGTCGGCGAGCCGTTCCTCGGCATCACCTTCGGCCCCGGCCGGCAGGTCTACTACCTGATCGCGATCTGGTGCCTGCTGTCGATGGCGGCGATGTATGCGTGGACGCAGACGCCGCTCGGCCGCATCGCCAACGCGGTGCGGGACAACCCCGAGCGGGCCGAGTTCATCGGTTACAACACGCAGCGCGTGCGCTATCTGGTGCTGATCCTGTCGGCGTTCTTCGCCGGCATCTCGGGCGCGCTGGCGGCGATCAACTTCGAGATCGTGTCGGCGGAGAACGTCAGCGCGGTGCGCTCCGGCGGCGTGCTGCTGGCCGCCTTCATCGGCGGCGCCGGCTTCTTCTTCGGGCCGATCGTCGGCGCGGTGGTGTTCGTGCTGTTCGCGGTCGCGCTGTCGGACCTGACCAAGGCATGGCTGCTGTACCTGGGCCTGTTCTTCGTGCTGATGGTGATGTTCGTGCCGGGCGGGCTGGCCAGCCTGCTGATGATGCAGCTGCCGCTGGTGGCGCGCGGCAAGTTCCGTCAGATGCTGCCGTCCTACGGGCTGTGCGCGCTGGCCGGGGTGGTGCTGCTGGCGGCGATCATCCTGACGGTCGAGCTGGTCTACAAGGTGCAGGTCGATAGCGCCAATGGCACCGCGATGTCGCTGTTCGGCATCGCGTTCGATGCCGGCACGCTGGCGCCGTGGGGCGTGGCGGCGGCGCTGTGGCTGGTCGGACTGGCCGCATGGCGCTTCACGGTGGGGCAGGCGCGGCTGCGGTGGGACAAGGTGCAGGCGGAAATCGCGGGAGGAGCGGCATGAGGCGGGATACCACGGCGGCGCTGGAGCTGACCGATGTGCGCAAGCGCTTCGGCCAGACCGAGATCATCCGCGGCGTGACGCTGAACATTGCGCGCGGCGAGCGCCATGCGCTGATCGGCCCCAACGGCGCGGGCAAGTCGACCACCTTCAACCTGATCTCCGGCCGGTTCGCGCCGACCTCGGGATCGGTGCGGCTCAATGGCGAGGAGATCGGCGGGCTGCAGCCGTTCGTGATCAATCGCAAGGGGCTGTCGCGCAGCTTCCAGATCACCAATATCTTCCATCGGCTGACGGTGTTCGAGAACCTGCGCTGCGCGGTGCTGTGGGCGCTCGGCTACAAGTATTCGTTCTGGCACCGGCTGTCCGAATTGCGCGACGCGCGCGAACGGGCCGAGGAGGTGCTGGAGCTGATCGGCCTGCAGCACCGGCGCCATACGCAGTCGGGCCTGCTGACCTATGCCGAGCAGCGCGCGCTGGAGATCGGCATCACGATCGCGGGCGGCGCCGACGTGATCCTGCTGGACGAGCCGACCGCCGGCATGAGCCGCTCGGAATCCGACCATGCGGTCGAGCTGATCCGCAAGGTCACCGTGGGCAAGACGCTGGTGATGGTCGAGCACGACATGAGCGTGGTGTTCGGGCTGGCCGACCGCATCTCGGTGCTGGTCTACGGCGAGGTGATCGCGACCGGTACGCCCGAGGCCATCCGTAACGATCGCCGCGTCAAGGAAGCCTATCTGGGCACGACGCTCGACGAGGGCGAAGGCGAGGGCGCGGTGGGCGCAAGCGCAAGCGAGGGGGCGCACTGATGGGCAAGCGCATGCTGGAGGTGCAGGGGCTGCACGCCTACTACGGCAAGAGCCATATCCTGCATGGCGTCGATCTGCATATCGACGAGGGCGAGATCGTCGCGCTGCTGGGACGCAACGGGGTGGGGCGCTCGACCATGGCGAAGGCGATCCTCGGCATGGTCAAGGCCGAGGGCTCGGTACGCTTTCGCGGCGACGAGATCCTGGGGCGGCGTACCTTCGAGATCGCGCACCTCGGCGTCGGTTACGTGCCCGAGAATCGCGACATCTTTCCGACGCTGACGGTGCGCCAGAACCTGCTGCTGGGCGAGAAGCCGAACCCGCGCCAGAGCCGGCCGCGCTGGAGCACCGACGACATGTTCGCGCTGTTCCCGCGCCTGAAGGAGCGCGAGAACACGCCGGCCGGCGTGCTGTCCGGCGGCGAGCAGCAGATGCTGACGCTGTGCCGCACGCTGATGGGCGACCCCGACCTGGTGCTGATCGACGAGCCGACCGAGGGGCTCGCGCCGATGATCGTCGCCCAGGTCGCCGACTACCTGAAGGTGTTGAAGGAGCGCGGCGTGTCGGTGCTGCTGATCGAGCAGAAGCTGGCGATCGCGCTGGACATCTCGCAGCGCGTCTACGTGATGGGCCACGGGCACATCGTTTTCGAAGGGACGCCGGCCGAGCTGAAGGGCAATGCGCAGGTGCGCAAGGAGTGGTTGGAGGTTTGAGGGCCGGAACAGGCTGTTGAAGAGGCCGCTAAAGAGACTGCCAAAGAGGCTGTTAAGCAGGGTGTTATCGACCGCTTCCGTTTCGACCATGCATCCCATGAAGGCGTGCCATGCAGCCCCCGCATGGCGCGCTTTTTTTGTGCCTGCGGCGGCGAATTTCTCCTCCAAAATAGAAATTGAACGACCGTTCTATTTTGTGTATGCTTGTTTCGCTCGCCTCCCCGGACGGCCGGCTCGCGCCTACTATTCCCGAGGCGCACCGCGATGCCGATGGCGCAGCCGAAGTAAAACAATATTCGAGAATTCGAATCCCGAGACAATCAAGACACCAAAGGAACCAGCATGACAGCGCAGTATCAGGTTCAGGACGGCATCGCCGTCATCACGCTCGACAATCCCCCTGTCAACGGCCTGGGTCACAGCACCCGGCTTGGCATCGTCGAAGGCATGACCCGTGCGCTGGACGATGCCGCGGTCAAGGCGGTCGTCATCACCGGCGCCGGCAAGGCGTTCTCGGGCGGCGCCGACATCCGCGAGTTCAATACGCCGAAGGCGACGCAGGAGCCGACGCTGCATTCGGTGATCAAGGTGATCGAGAATTCGACCAAGCCGGTCGTCGCCGCGGTGCATTCGGTGGCGATGGGCGGCGGTCTGGAGCTGGCGCTGGGTTGCAACTACCGCGTCGCATCCAAGGGCGCGCAGATCGCACTGCCCGAAGTCAAGCTGGGCATCCTGCCGGGCGCCGGCGGCACGCAGCGCCTGCCGCGCGTGATCGGCCTGGAGGCCGCGCTCAACATGATCGTCACCGGCAACCCGGTGCTGTCGGAGAAGTTCGCCGGCACCAAGCTGTTCGACGAGATCGTCGATGGCGACGTGCTGCCCGCGGCGATCGCCTTCGCCCGCAATGTCGGCGCCGCGTCGGGCCCGCACCCCAAGGTGCGCGACCTGAAGGTGCGCCATGAAAACGCCGAGGGCTTCCTCGCCTTCGCCAAGAACACCGTCGCCGCCGTGGCGAAGAACTTCCCGGCGCCGGGCAAGTGCGTCGAGGCGGTGGCCGCTTCGCTGAAGCCCTTCGACGAGGGCCTGCGCCTGGAGCGCGAAGGCTTCATGTTCCTGGTCAATACGCCGGAATCGCGCGCGCTGCGCCATGCCTTCTTCGGCGAGCGCGCCGCCAGCAAGATCCCCGACGTGCCGTCGGACACGCCCACCCGCAAGATCGAGAAAGTTGCCGTGATCGGCGCCGGCACCATGGGCGGCGGCATCTCGATGAACTTCCTGAACGCGGGCATCCCCGTCACCGTTCTGGAGACCAAGCAGGAAGCGCTGGACCGCGGCGTGGCGACGATCCGCCGCAACTACGAGAACAGCGCGAAGAAGGGCAAGCTGACGCAGGAGAAGGTCGAGCAGCGCATGGGCCTGCTGTCGACCACGCTGTCCTATGACGACATCAAGGACGCCGACCTGATCATCGAGGCGGTGTTCGAGGAAATGGGCGTCAAGGAAACCGTGTTCAAGAAGCTGGACGAGGTTGCCAAGCCCGGCGCGATCCTGGCCTCGAACACCTCGACGCTCGACGTCAACAAGATCGCCTCGTTCACCAGGCGTCCGCAGGACGTGGTCGGCATGCACTTCTTCAGCCCGGCCAACGTGATGAAGCTGCTGGAAGTGGTGCGCGGCGACAAGACCGGCAAGGACGTGCTGGCCACGGTCATGCAGGTCGCCAAGAAGATCAAGAAGACCGCGGTGGTGTCGGGCGTCTGCGACGGCTTCATCGGCAACCGGATGATCGAGCAGTACAGCCGCCAGGCCGGCTACCTGCTCGACGAGGGCGCGCTGCCCGAGCAGGTCGACAAGGCGATCGAGAAGTTCGGCTTCGCGATGGGCCCGTTCCGCATGGGCGACCTGGCCGGCAACGACATCGGCTGGGCGATCCGCAAGCGCCGCGCGGTCGAGAAGCCGGACATCCAGTATTCGAAGACCGCCGATCTGCTGTGCGAGATGGGACGCTTCGGCCAGAAGACCGGCGCGGGCTGGTACGACTACAAGCCGGGCGACCGCAAGCCGTACCCGAACCAGCAGGTCAACGAGATGATCGTCCAGCATTCCAAGGATCTCGGCATCACGCGCCGCAAGATCTCGGACGAGGAGATCGTCGAGCGTCTGGTGTACGCGCTGGTCAATGAAGGCGCGAAGATTCTCGAGGAAGGCATTGCCTCGAAGGCCTCGGACATCGACATGGTCTACCTGACCGGCTACGGCTTCCCGCTGCATCGCGGCGGCCCGATGCTGTATGCGGACCAGGTCGGCCTGTACAACGTGCTGCTGTCGATGCAGCGCTATGCCAAGGGCTACCACGGCGAAGCGTGGGAGCCGGCGCCGCTGCTCAAGAAGCTGGCGGCCGAGGGCAAGGGCTTCAACGGCTGAGCGGCGAACGGCACGGCACCGACGCAATGGACGCGACCATGCAACGACGCTTCGGCAACAGCGATTGCCTGCTGGTGATCGATGTGCAGAACGACTTCATGCCCGGCGGCGCGCTCGCCGTGCCCGAAGGCGACCAGGTCGTGCCGGTGATCAACCGGCTGGCCGAGGCGTTCACGCATGTGGTGCTGACGCAGGACTGGCACCCGGCCGACCACGTGTCGTTCGCGGCCAACCATGCCGGCGCGGCGCCGTTCCAGACCACCACGCTGCCGTATGGCCAGCAGGTGCTCTGGCCCGCGCACTGCGTGCAGGGGCAACCGGGGGCCGAGCTGCATCCGCAACTGGCGGTGCCGCACGCGCGGCTGGTGATCCGCAAGGGTCATCAGCGCGAGGTCGACAGCTATTCCGCCTTTGTCGAGGCGGATCGCACGACCCCGACCGGGCTGGCCGGCTATCTGCGCGAGCATGGCGTGCGCCGCGTGATTTGCGTCGGCCTGGCGACCGACTACTGCGTGGCCTGGAGCGCGCTGGACGCGCGCGCGGCGGGCTTCGATGCGGTGGTGGTCGAGGACGCCTGCCGCGCGATCGACCTGAACGGATCGCTGGACGCCGCCTGGGCGAGCCTCGCCGAGGCGGGCGTCGGCAGGGTGCGTGCCGCCGAGCTGCTGAGCTGAGATGGCTCGTGCGACAGCGCATGGGCACCGAGACATCGAGACATCGATACACCAGACACCGAGAATACTGAGGAGCAACAAATGAACGAGGCAGTGATCGTATCGACCGCACGGACCGGTCTGGCCAAGAGCTGGAAGGGCGGCTTCAACATGACGCACGGCGCCACCCTCGGCGGCCATGTGGTCCAGCACGCGATCGCGCGGGCCAACATCGAGCCGGACGAGGTCGAGGACGTGCTGATGGGCTGTGCCAATCCCGAAGGCGCGACCGGTGCCAACATCGCACGCCAGATCGCGCTGCGCGCCGGCTGCCCGGTGACGGTGCCGGGCGCCACGGTGAACCGCTTCTGCTCGTCGGGCCTGCAGACCATCGCGATGGCCGCGCAGCGCGTGATCGCGGACGAGGGCGATATCTTCGTCGCCGGCGGCGTCGAGAGCATCTCCTGCGTGCAGCAAGAGATGAACCGCCACATGATCCAGGAAGGCTGGCTGGTCAAGAACAAGCCCGAGATCTACTGGAGCATGCTGCAGACCGCGGAAAACGTCGCCAAGCGCTACAACATCCCGCGCGAGCGCCAGGACGAGTACGGCGTGCAGAGCCAGATGCGCGCGGCGGCGGCCCAGGAGGCCGGCAAGTTCAACGACGAGATCGTGCCGCTGACGGTGCTGGCCGGCGTGGCAGACAAGGCCACCGGGCAGCTGGTGACGCGCGAGGTCACGGTCTCGGCCGACGAGGGCATCCGTCCGGATACCACCTACGAAGGCGTGTCGAAGATCCGCACGGCGATGCCGGGCGGCGTGATCGCGGCCGGCAATGCGTCGCAGTTCTCGGACGGCGCCTCGGCGGCGGTGGTGATGAGCGCCAAGCTGGCGGAGCAGCGCGGCCTGAAGCCGCTGGGCGCCTTCCGCGGCTTCGCGGTGGCCGGCTGCGAGCCCGATGAAATGGGCATCGGCCCGGTGTTCGCCGTGCCCAAGCTGCTGAAGAAGGCCGGCCTGAAGGTCGAGGACATCGGCCTGTGGGAGCTGAACGAGGCGTTCGCCGTGCAGGTGCTGTACTGCGCCGACACGCTGGGCATCCCGATGGACCGCCTGAACGTCAACGGCGGGGCGATCGCGGTGGGCCACCCGTACGGCGTGTCCGGCGCCCGCCTGGTCGGCCATGCGCTGATCGAAGGCAAGCGCCGCGGCGTCAAGTACGTGGTCGTCACCATGTGCATCGGCGGCGGCCAGGGCGCGGCAGGCCTGTTCGAGGTGCTGTAAGCGCAGGCCGCGGTGTCTTCCACCTCGTCCACCGCACCGTCGGCCGCACCGTCCGCCGGCTCCGCCGAGGCATCGTCCGAGCGCGGGCAGCCGCGTGACCTGGGCCAGCCGGGCGACCTGCTGGCCCACGGCCGCGCGATCCTGGCCGAGCAGCCGTTCTCGGTGCTGCTCGGCGCGGAGCTGACCCTGCTGACGCCGCAGCGTGCCGAGCTGCAACTGCCGCTGCGGCAGCCGTTGCAGCAGCAGCATGGCTTCGCCCACGGCGGCGTGGTCAGCTATCTGGCCGACAACGCGCTGACCTATGCCGGCGGCGCCGCGATGGCGGCGCCGGTGGTGACCTCGGAATACAAGATCAACTACGTTCGCCCGGCATTGGGCGAGCGCCTGATCGCGCGCGCCGAGTGCGTCAGCCGCGGGCGGCAGCAGGCCGTGGTCCGTTGCGATGTCTTCGCCGTCCGGGACGGCGAGGAAAGGCTGTGCGCGGTCGCGCAGGGCACCATTGCACGGATGGGCGAGGCGGGCTGAGCGGTTTTTTTTTGGGATGGGGCGGCTTGCCCTCTCCCCGGCCCTCTCCCGCAGGCGGGAGAGGGAGAACACCGGCGGGCTTTGACATGCCATCGGTCTGCTCCCCTCTCCCGCTCGCGGGAGAGGGGCCGGGGGAGAGGGCAACCCACGCCCGCATCCCCAATCCATTCCCATCCCAAGGAGCGGCAATCGCCATGTCGTTGATCCTTTCCCGCCGCGACCTCGATTTTCTGCTCTACGAGTGGCTCGATGTCGAATCGCTGACGCGCATCCCGCGCTATGCCGACCACTCGCGCGAAACCTTCGATGCCGCGCTCGATACCTGCGAGAAGATCGCCACCGATCTGTTCGCGCCGCACAACAAGAAGAACGACCAGCAGGAACCGCATTTCGACGGCGACACCGTCACCATCATTCCCGAGGTCAAGACCGCGCTGAAGGCGTTCTGCGAGGCCGGCCTGATGGCGGCCGGGCAGGATTACGAACTGGGCGGCATGCAGCTGCCGGTGGTCGTCGAGAAGGCCGGCTTCGCGTATTTCAAGGGCGCCAACGTCGGCACCAGCTCCTATCCGTTCCTGACCATCGGCAACGCCAATCTGCTGCTGACGCACGGTACGCCGGCGCAGATCGAGACATTCGTCAAGCCGGAACTGGAAGGGCGCTTCTTCGGCACCATGTGCCTGTCCGAGCCGCAGGCCGGCTCGTCGCTGTCGGACATCACCACGCGCGCCGAGTACGAGGGCGAATCGCCGCTGGGCGCGCAATACCGGCTGCGCGGCAACAAGATGTGGATCTCGGCCGGCGAGCACGAGCTGTCGGACAACATCGTGCATCTGGTGC
The DNA here is from genome assembly GCF_000307735.3 of Cupriavidus sp. HPC(L). NCBI lineage: Bacteria > Pseudomonadati > Pseudomonadota > Betaproteobacteria > Burkholderiales > Burkholderiaceae > Cupriavidus > Cupriavidus sp. HPC(L). Next base: position 41,011 of record NZ_AMPR02000068.1, read on the forward strand.
TGGCCAAGATCCCCGGCCCGGACGGCAAGCTGATTCCCGGCGTCAAGGGCATCTCGCTGTTCATCGTGCCCAAGTTCCTGGTCAATGCCGACGGCTCGCTGGGCGAGCGCAACGACGTGGTGCTGGCCGGCCTGAACCACAAGATGGGCTATCGCGGCACCACCAACTGCCTGCTGAACTTCGGCGAGGGCACGCGCTACCGGCCGGGCGGCAAGGCCGGGGCGATCGGCTATCTGGTCGGCGAGCCGCACCAGGGCCTGGCCTGCATGTTCCACATGATGAACGAGGCCCGCATCGGCGTCGGCCTCGGCGCGGTGATGCTCGGCTATACCGGCTATCTGCACGCGCTGGACTACGCGCGCAACCGGCCGCAGGGCCGGCCGGTCGGCCCCGGCGGCAAGGACCCGTCGAGCCCGCAGGTCAGGCTGGTCGAGCATGCGGACGTGCGCCGCATGTTGCTGGCGCAGAAGAGCTACGTCGAGGGCGGGCTCGCGCTGAACCTGTACTGCGCGCGGCTGGTCGACGAGGAGCGCGCCGCCGCCACGGCTGGCGATACGGCGGAACATCAGCGCCTCGCCTTGCTGCTCGACATCCTGACCCCGATCGCCAAGAGCTGGCCGTCGCAATGGTGCCTGGAGGCCAACAGCCTGGCGATCCAGGTGCACGGCGGCTACGGCTATACGCGGGAGTACAACGTCGAGCAGTTCTATCGCGACAACCGGCTGAACCCGATCCACGAAGGCACGCACGGCATCCAGGGACTGGACCTGCTCGGGCGCAAGGTCGTGATGAAGGACGGCGCCGCGTTCAAGGCGCTGGGGCAGGTGGTGCAGGGCACG
>NZ_AMPR02000067.1:0-11139 GCF_000307735.3 Cupriavidus sp. HPC(L)
AGCGCCACCGCCGCGCCGGTGCGCGCCTCGGTACCGGGCACCGGCTTGATCTCGATATTGACGTGCAGGCCGTTGGCGCGAGTGTAGGCGGCGATCGCCGCCAGCGTCGGGATCGGTTCGCCGGCATAGGCCGGGCTATGCCAGCTGCCCGCGTCGAGCTGCGCCAGCTCGCCCAGCGTCAGCGCGTCGGCGCGGCCGCGGCCGCTGGTGGTGCGATCCAGCGTCGCGTCGTGCAGCAGCACCGGCTTGCCATCGGCCGACAGCTTGACGTCGAACTCGAACATCCGATAGCCGAACGAGGCGCCGTGGCGGAACGCCGCCAGCGTGTTCTCGGGCGCCAGCTTGCCGGCGCCGCGATGGGCGATCGTGCGCGGATAGGGCCAGGGGGGAAGCGTGGTCGCCATCTCAGGCCTCGATCCGCTTCTCGATCCGCTTGCCGCTGGCATGGTCGAAGAAGTGCAGATGGTCGGCCGATGCCGTCACCGGCAGCTGCTCGCCCGCGCGCACGTGCATATGGCTGTCGAGCCGGACCACCACCTGCTGGCCGCCGAGCGTGCCGTAGGCGAACGAGTCCGCGCCCAGCGCCTCGACCACGCGCACGTCGATCCGCGCGATGGCCTCGTGGGCCGCGCACGGTTCCAGATGTTCGGGCCGCAGGCCCAGCAGCGCCTGCTGCGGCAGATGCAGCCCCATCGGCAGATGGCCCAGCGTCGCGTCCGACGGCTTGCCGTCCGCGCCGAGCACGCGCATCTGCGCGTCCGATGGCACACCCGAAGGTACCGTGCCCTGCCCCGCCTCGTTGCGCGCCACCGGAATCAGGTTCATCGGCGGCGAGCCGATGAAGCCGGCGACGAAGATGCTGGCGGGCCGCGCATAGACCTCGAGCGGCGTGCCGATCTGCTCGACGCGTCCGCCGTTGAGCACCATCATCCGGTCGGCCAGCGTCATCGCCTCGACCTGGTCGTGCGTGACATAGAGGCTGGTGGTGCGCAGCCGCCGATGCAGCTCCTTCAGCTCCAGCCGCATCTGCACGCGCAGCTTGGCGTCCAGGTTGGACAGCGGCTCGTCGAACAGGAACACCGCCGGCTCGCGCACGATGGCCCGCCCCATCGCGACCCGCTGGCGCTGGCCGCCCGACAGCTGGCGCGGCTTGCGCTCGAGCAGCGGCGCCAGCTCGAGAATGCCGGCCGCATGGCGCACGCGCTGTTCGATCTCGGCCTTCGGCATGCCGCGGATCTTCAGGCCGTACGCCATGTTGTCGTAGACGGTCATGTGCGGATACAGCGCGTAGTTCTGGAACACCATCGCGATATCGCGCTCGGCCGGCTCCAGCCGATTGACGACGCGATCGCCGATATGGACCTCGCCGCCGGTGATGGTCTCGAGCCCCGCGACCATCCGCAGCAGCGTCGACTTGCCGCAGCCCGACGGGCCGACGATCACGATGAACTCGCCATCGTCGATCTCCATGTCGATGCCATGCACGGCCGTGACATTGCCGGCGTAGGTCTTCTGTACGTTTCGGAGCGACAGTTTTGCCATGTGTTTCTGTTGTTCTGTTCGATATTGATCGAGTCGGCCTTGATCATTTACTCCCTCCCCCGCCCAGCGGGAGAGGGGTTGGGGGAGAGGGAAACGGCGGCGGTTCTGCGAACGCGTTCGCGATTGTCAAGCGCCCGTTGCCCTCTCCCCCGCCCCTCTCCCGCGAGCGGGAGAGGGGAGGAAACCATCGCGGATGGAGGATCGTGACAGTCTTCCCCTTACTTCTCGGTCTCCACCAACCCCTTCACAAACCACTTCTGCATCAGGATCACCACCACCGCGGGCGGGATCATCGCCAGCAGCACGGTCGCCATCACCAGGTTCCACTCGGTGGCGGCATCGCCCGAGCGCGAGATCATCTGCGTGACGCCGACCACCACCGGGATCATCGACTTCTGCGTGGTGATCAGGAGCGGCCACAGGTACTGGTTCCAGCCGTAGATGAACTGGATCACGAACAGCGCCGCGATGCTGGTCTTGGACAGCGGCAGCAGCACGTCGAGGAAGAACCGCATCGGCCCGGCGCCATCGATGCGCGCGGCCTCGGCCAGCTCGTCGGGCACGGTCAGGAAGAACTGGCGGAACAGGAAGGTCGCGGTCGCCGACGCGATCAGCGGCACCGTCAGGCCGACGTAGCTGTCGAGCATGCCGAGGTCCGACACCACCTCGTAGGTCGGCAGGATGCGGACCTCGACCGGCAGCATCAGCGTGATGAAGATCATCCAGAAGAAGGTCTTGCGCAGCGGGAACTTGAAGTACACCACCGCGAAGGCCGAGATGATCGAGATCGCGATCTTGCCCAGCGAAATGCCCAGCGCCATGATCATGCTGTTCATCAGCATCGTCGACACCGGCGCCGCGGCCACGCCGACGCCCTCGAACAGCACGGTGCGGTAGTTGTCCAGCAGATGCGGGCCGGGGATCAGCGTCATCGGCGCGTCCAGCACCTGCTCGGCGGTCAGCGTCGAGGCGACGAAGGTCACGTAGACCGGAAAGGCCACGATCAGGATGCCGACGATCAGCACCACGTGGGTCAGGAAATCGAGGAAGGGACGCCGTTCTACCATGAGGGATACCTGTCTGCGGTCTTCATTGCCGTATTCATCGGCCGCCGTTCAATACTGGACGCGCCGTTCGACGTAGCGGAACTGCACCACGGTCAGCGCGATCACGATCGCCATCAGCACCACCGACTGCGCCGCCGAGCCGCCGATGTCCATGCCGCGGAAACCGTCGTGATAGACCTTGTAGACCAGCGTGTTGGTCGAATTGAACGGCCCGCCGTGCGTGACCGCATCGATGATCGCGAAGGTATCGAAGAACGCGTACACCACGTTGATCACCATCAGGAAGAATGTGGTCGGCGACAGCAGCGGGAACACGATCGACCAGAAGCGGCGCCACGGTCCGGCGCCGTCGATCGCCGCCGCCTCGATCAGCGAGCGCGGGATGCTCTGCAGCCCGGCCAGGAAGAACAGGAAGTTGTAGCTGACCTGCTTCCAAGCGGCGGCGATGATCACCAGCAGCATCGCCTGGTCGCCGTTGAGCAGGAAGTTCCAGTCCACGCCCATCTGGCGCAGCACGTACGAGACGATGCCCAGCGTCGGATTGAACAGGAACATCCACAGCACGCCGGCCACCGCCGGCGCCACCGCATACGGCCAAATCAGCAGCGTCTTGTAGGCGACCGCGCCGCGCAGCGCGCGATCGGCGAAATAGGCCAGCAGCAGCGCGAACGACATGCCCAGCAGCGCCACCCCGACCGCGAAAATGGCGGTCACGCGGAACGACTCGATGTAGTTCGGGTCGTTCCACAGCGTCATGAAGTTGGCCGCGCCGACGTATTCGAGGCTGATGCCGAAGGCGTCCTGCTGCAGCACGGACTGGTACAGCGCCTGGCCGGCGGGCCAGAAGAAGAAGATCAGCGTGATCGCGATCTGCGGCAGCACCAGCAGATACGGCAGCCAGGGCGAACGGAAGACGACGCGTTTTTCCATGCGTGGCGATGGCAAGGGAGCGCCGTCGCGGCGCCCCGGGGGAAATCAGGCTGCCGCCGGTCCCAGGACACGGCGGCAGGTTCCGATGGAAACAGGGATCGCAGGCGGCGGACCGGCGGGCAAACCGTGGCGCCGATCGCCTGCCGCCGCTTACTCCTTGGCGGTGCGCTGGAAGCGTTCGAGCAGCTCGTTGCCGCGCTTGACCGCGGTATCGAGCGCTTCCTTGGGCTCCTTCTTGCCGGCCCAGACCGCTTCCAGTTCCTCGTCGACCACGGTGCGCACCTGGACCATATTGCCCAGACGCACGCCGCGCGACTTGTCGGTGGTCTTGACGACCATCTGCTGCACCGACACGTCGGCGCCCGGATTCTTCTCATAGAAGCCGGACTTCCTGGTCAGCTCGTAGGCGGCCATCGTAACCGGCAGATAGCCGGTGGCCTGGTGCCAGTCGGCCTGGACTTCGGGGCGCGACAGGAAGGTGAAGAACTTGGCCACGCCCTTGTATTCCTCGGGCTTGCGGCCGGCCATCACCCACAGCGAGGCGCCGCCGATGATGGTGTTCTGCGGGGCACCCTGCACGTCCGGGTAGTACGGCAGCTGCGACACGCCGAAGGCGAACTTGGCGTTCTTGCGCACGTTGGCCAGCGTCGCCGACGAGCCGGTGAACATCGCGCATTCGCCGTTGAAGAACTTGGCGCCCGACTCCGCCTTGCGGCCGCCATAGCTGAAGTAGCCCTTCTTGACCATGTCCTGCAGATTGCCGATGTGCTTGACATGCAGCGGGCTATTGAACACCAGGCGCGTGTCGGTGCCGCCGAAGCCGTTGTTCTTGGTCGCGTACAGCGTGTTGTGCCAGGCCGAGAAGCTTTCCAGGTGGACCCAGCCCTGCCAGTCGGTGGTGTAGGCGCAGTTGCCGCCCGAGGCCTTGATCTTGGCCGAGTACTGCATCACCTCGGGCCAGGTCTTGGGCGGCTTCTCGGGATCGAGGCCGGCCTTCTTGAAGGCGTCCTTGTTGTAGTAGAAGACCGTGGTCGAGCTGTTGAACGGGAACGACAGCATCTCGCCCTTGGCGGACGTGTAGTAGCCGGCCACCGCGGGAATGTAGACCTTCTGGTCGAACTTCTCGCCGGCTTCCTTCATCACGGTGGACACCGGCTTGATCGCGCCCTTGGCGCTCATCATCGTGGCGGTGCCGACCTCGAATACCTGCAGGATCGCCGGGGCGCCGCCGGCGCGGAAGGCGGCGATGCCGGCGGCCAGCGTCTCGTCGTAGTTGCCCTTGTTGACCGGCACGATCTTGTACTCGGTCTGGCTGGCGTTGAACTTGCTGGCAACCTCGTTGACCTTGTCGTTCAACGCGCCCTGCATCGCATGCCACCACTGGACTTCGACGGCGGCATGGGCGGCACCGGTGGCGGACAGCGCGGCCACGGCGGCAGCCGCGGCGGCGAGCTTGATGGTGATGGTGCGGGGGTTGGTCATCGACGGCTCTCCTCGTTTATTGCGTCATCCAGTCTGAAACCGGCTGAATGTATGCATTTTTTGTGACAAGCGGATGTTACTCCGCCAGCGCGCGCCGAGAAACCGAGCGTTTCTACCAATGTCCATGCGGCCTCGAGCCGAATCGGACCGGGGCCAAGGCAAGATGACAGCGCCGTGACATAGCTTAGGCCACGCCACATGCGAGGTACAATGCGCCGCCATGCCGACCCGCCAAATGCCCCCCGCGCTCCCCGACCTTCCCGTCTTTCCGGCGGCCCTGCCCGCCGCCGCGCTGCGCCGCGTGCGCGGCGTGCTGACCGATATCGACGGCACGCTGACCACCGCCGGCCGCCTGCCGGCCGTGACCTACCTGGCGATCGAACGCCTGCGGCACGCGGGCCTGCAGGTGATCCCGGTGACCGGCCGCTGCATCGCCTGGGCCGAGATCCTGACGCGGCTGTGGCCGGTCGACGCGATCATCGGCGAGAACGGCGCCTTCTACTCGCATCTGCGCGACGGCCGGCTGGTCACGCGCTTCATCGACGATGCCGATACGCGCGCGCACAACCTGCGGCGCATCGACGAACTGGCGCAGCGGATCCTGCGCGAGGTGCCGGGCTGCGCGCTGGCCTCCGACCAGCACTGGCACGCGGCCGACCTGGCGATCGACCACGCCGAGGACGTCGCGCCGCTGCCGCCCGCGGCGGTCGACCGCATCGTCGCGCTGATGCGCGAGGCCGGCATGACGGCCACCGTCAGCTCGATCCATGTCAACGGCTGGTTCGGCCGGCACGACAAGCTGAGCACCAGCCGCCTGTGCGCGGCCGAGCTGCTGGGCGCCGACCTCGACGCCCGGCGCGACGAATGGGTGTTCATCGGCGATTCGGCCAACGACGCGTCGATGTTCGCCCACTTCCCGCTGTCGGTCGGCGTGGCCAATGTGGGGGAGATCCTGCCGTTGCTGCCGGTGCCACCTGCCTATGTGACCGAGGCCGCCGGCGGCGAGGGTTTTGCCGAGATGGTCGACGCGCTGCTGGCGGTGCGGGACGCCGGCTAGGCGCCCTGCCGTCCGGCCGCACCGCCGTATCACCGCACCGCCGTATCACCGCCCGATCCGGCATGGTCCCGGTCCCGATGCCGGCGTAAACACCGACACCGGCCGCCGGCATCAGCTCATGATGCCGATGTGCCAGGGCACGAACTCGTTGTCGCCTAGCCCCAGCAGCTCGCTCTTCGAGCGCTGCCCCGACGCGGTGCGCAGCATCAGCGCGAAGATCTCCTCGCCGACCTGCTCGATGGTCTTGTCGCCATCGAGGATGCTGCCGCAGTTCAGGTCCATGTCCTCTTCCAGCCGGCGGTACATCGGCGAATTGGTCGCCAGCTTGACACTGGGCACCGGCTTGGCGCCGAACATCGAGCCGCGCCCGGTGGTGAACGCGATCAGGTTGGCGCCGCCGGCGATCTGGCCGGTGGCCGACACCGGGTCGTAGCCCGGCGTATCCATGAAGACCAGGCCGTGCTCGGTCACCGGCTCGGCATAGCGGTAGACCGCCATCAGCGGCCCGGTGCCGCCCTTCATCGACGAGCCCAGCGACTTCTCGAAGATGTTCGCCAGCCCCCCCATCTGGTTGCCGGGGCTGACCTGCCCGTTGATCTGCACGTCGCGCCCGACCGAATACTCGTCCTTCCACCAGCGGATCCGCTCGACCAGCTTCTCGCCGACTTCGCGGCTGACCGCGCGCCGCGTCAGCGTGTGTTCGACGCCATAGATCTCCGGCGTCTCCGACAGGATCGCAGTGCCGCCGTGGCGCACCAGCAGATCGACGGCGGCGCCGAGCGCCGGATTGGCGGTAATCGACGAAAAGCCGTCCGAGCCGCCGCACTGCAGGCCCACCGTCAGGTGGCTGGCCGGCACCGGCCGGCGTTCGACGCGGTTGGCCTCGGGCAGCATCGCCATCACCGCGGCGATGCCGGCCTCGATGGTCTTGCGCGTGCCGCCGCTGTCCTGCATCACGAAGGTCCGCAGCATCGGGCCGTCCCGCAGCGACTGCGTCTCGAGCAGGCCCTTCAGCTGGTTGCGCTCGCAGCCCAGCCCGACGACCAGCGCGCCGCCGAGATTGGCGTGGCGCGCGTAGCCGGCCATGGTCCGCCGCAGCAGGTCCATCGGCTCGCCGGTCATCTCCATGCCGCAGCCGAGCGAATGGCTGAAGGCGACCACGCCGTCGACATTCGGATAGTCGGCCAGCCGCTCGGGCGTGAACCACTCGGCGATCTTGCGCACCACGGTCGCCGAGCAATTGACGGTCGACAGGATGCCGACATAGTTGCGCGTCGCCACGCGGCCATCGGGCCGCACGATGCCGTCGAACATCGCCTGGCGCGACGCCGGCACGCGCTGCACCGGCACATAGTCGCGGCCGTAGGCGTAGTCGCGCTCGTACTCCTGGAAGCTGACGTTGTGCGAATGCACGTAGCTGCCCGCCGCAATGTCGGTCGCGGCGAAGCCGATGCAGACGTTGTACTTGACGATCGGCTCGCCGGCACGGATCGCCCGCGCGGCGATCTTGTGGCCGGCCGGCACCTGGCCGCGCGTGGTCCAGGCCTGGCCCGGCACCTGCGCGCCGATGCCGACGTCGATGCGCGCGACCAGCACGTTGTCGGCGGGATGCAGGCGGATGCAGGGCCCCAGCAGGGCCTTGTCTTGGCTGACGGGAGGGCGAACTTCCATACGGCGGTAATTGGCTGGTTTGGTGGAGGGGAACGCAGATCGGGGACAACCATCCTGTCGTTCCCGCGCGCGGGAATCCAGCGTCCTCGAAAGACCCTGGGTCCCCGCCTGCGCGGGGACGACAACGTTGGTTCAGCGTTCTGCTCGGATACGCTTATTCCGGCCGGATATTCGACGCCTTGACGACCGCGGCCCATTTCGGCACTTCTCCGGTCATGAACTTGCCGAACTGCTCGGGAGTGGTGCCCAGGATGTTCAGGCCCTGCTCGGCGAATTTGGCACGCAGGCCCGGCTCCTTCAGCGCCTTGGCCACCTCGTCGCTGATGCGCGCGGCGATCGGGCGCGGCGTGCTGGCGGGCAGGAACAGGCCATACCAGGTCAGCACCTCGAAGTCCTTCAGGCCGGCCTCGGCGACGGTCGGCACCTGTGGCAGGCCTGGCGCGCGCGCCAGGCTCGATACCGCGATCGCCTTGAGCTTGCCGGACTGGATGAACGGCGCGGCCACCGGCACGTTGGCGAACATCACCGGCACATTGCCGGCGATCACATCGGTCAGCGCCGAGGACTCGCCCTTGTACGGCACGTGCGTCAGCTTGATGCCGCTCATCGTGTTGAACAGCTCGCCGGCGATGTGCTGCGGACCGCCGGGCCCGGACGACGCGTAGCTCGTCAGCTTGCCGGCACGCACCAGATCGGCGACCTCCTTGATTGTGCTGGCCGGCACCGATGGATTGACCACCATCACCAGCGGCATCGATACCACCTGGGTCACCGGCATGAAGTCCTTCAGCGGATCGAACGGCAGCTTCGCGTACATGCTGGGCGCGATCACCATGGTCGATTGCGAGGCCAGCATCATCGAATAGCCGTCCGCCGGCGATTGCGCGACGTTCGACGCCGCGATCGTGCCGGTCGCGCCGGGCCGGTTCTCGATGACGACCGACTGCCCCATCTGCTTCGACAATTGCGCGCCGAGCTGGCGCGCCACGATGTCCGCGCCGCCGCCGGGCGCAAAGCCGACCACCACGCGGATCGGCTTGCTCGGGAACGTGTCGGTGGCGGCCGCCGCGGGGACCGCCGTCAACGCGGCGATGGCGAATCCGGCCACGGATGCGCACAGCGCGAGGCGAAGGCCGGCGGGACGCCGGCATGGCTGGGTAGCGAACATCATGTCGTCTCCTGGTGTTGTCGTTGTGTGTGCTGGTGTATGTCTTGCTGCCTGTGCCATTGCGCGAATCGCGGCGTTACGCGCTGGCCGACATCAGACCGCGAGCCGCTCCGCGCCCGGCATCGCGAAGCCCAGCGCATCGAGCGCCTGGCCCAGCAGCGCGCGCTGGCCTTGCTGCAGCTCGGTCAGCGGCGGCCGCACCGTGCGCCAGCCGCCGTCGGCGCTCTGCACCGCGATCGCCTCCTTCATCGCGGCGATCATCGGGAATTGCTGGAAGGCCGCGCGCGTGCGGTTCAGCGCGGCCTGGCGCGCATCGGCATCAGGCGCCTGCCAGTTGTCGTACAGGTCGACGATCGGCCCGGGATTGACGTTGCCGGTCGCCGTGATGCAACCCGCCCCGCCCGCGCGCATCGTCTCCAGCAGGATCGCCTCGGTACCGGCGAAGACATCGAAGCCGCGCGCGCCGAAGCGCTCGATCATCGCGCGCGTGTTCGCGAGGTCGCCGGAGCTGTCCTTGATGCCGGCGACGATGCCGGGATAGGCGCTCAGCAGCCGGTCGATCAGGTCCAGGCCGAGCGGCACCTGGCTGACCGCGGGGATGTGATACAGGTAGATGCGCAGCCGCTTGTTGCCGCTCCCCTCGCCAACCGCCTCGATGACCTGCGCAAACGCGCGGAACAGGCCATCGTCGCTGACGCCCTTGTAGTAGAACGGCGGCAGCATCAGCACGCCGGCGCAGCCGGCCGCCACCGCGTGGCGCGTCAGTGCAATGGCGTCCGGCAGCGCGCAGGCCCCGGTGCCCGGCATCAGGCGATCCGGCGGGATGCCGGCCTCCAGCAGACGATCCAGCAGCGCGCGCTTCTCGTCCAGCGACAACGAATTGGCCTCGGAGTTGGTGCCGAACACGGCCAGGCCGACGCCCTGCTCGATCAGCCAGCGGCAATGCCGCACCAAACGCTCGGCATCCGGCGCATAGCCGTCGGTGAACGGCGTCAGCACGGGGGAAAAGACGCCGCGTGGGCGGGCGGACTGGATCATGGCTGTCTCCGGGGATGGGCGCTTTCCATGTCGTCCCGCGAAGGCGGGGACCCAGCGGCTTCCCATTGCGCGCAAAGATGAGCGCGGAAAGACGGACGCGGAAAGGCGCTGGGTCGCCGCCTGCGCGGCAAGGACATCGATAGCGATGCGGGCCTGGTTGGCGGTCTTGGCCACCTGGTCGAATGGAGCCCATTCTAGGAACCGCCACCCCGCGAAAACAGCATCGAACGGCTGCTTCAAACGATAAAGTTTTTTGCGTTCCAGCCAGACCGATCTGGCGCGCACCCTTTGCTAAGATTGCCGCGCCCCCTACGACAACAACGAGAGACAACCAGAGGCCTGCCCGCCGTGGACATTCGCTACCTGCAGAGTTTCGTCGCCGTGGTCGAGCACGGCTCGTTCGCCGAAGCGGCGCGACGCCTGGGCCTGACGCCGGCCGCCATCGCGGCGCGGGTCAAGGCACTGGAAGAATCGCTGGATACGCCGCTGGTGCAGCGCGCCGGCCGCACCGTGGTGCCGACCCAGGGCGGGCTGCGCATCCTGCCGAAGGCGCGCGCGGTGGTGCGCGATGTGCGCGACCTGAACGCGGTCGCGCACGACGACAGCCTGCTGGGGGAACTGCGGCTGGGCGTATCGACCTCGGCGCTGACCGGTCTGCTGCCGCCGATCCTCAAGCGCGTCTATGCCGCGCATCCGCGGTTGAAGATCTTCGTCGAACCGGGTTCGTCGTCGCACCTGTATCGCCGCATCGTCGGCGGCGATCTCGATGCCGGCATCATCGTCGCGCCGCAGTTCGCGATCCCGAAGGCGTTCGAGTGGCACGTGCTGGTGCGCGAGCCCTTCATCGTGCTGGCGCCCGAGTCGATGGCCGAGCGCGGCGCGCACGAGCTGCTGGCGACCGAGCCCTTTATCCGCTACGACCGCGGCATGTGGGGCGGCATGGTCGCCGACCGCTATCTGCACGAACACAACATCGTGCCGCACGAACGGCTCGAGATCGACGCGCTGAACGCGATCGCGACGATGGTGGACCAGGGCATCGGCGTGTCGCTGGTGCCGGACTGGACGCCGCCCTGGCCCGAAGGGATTCGCGTCGCCCGCATTGCGCTGCCGGGGCGCGCGCCGGTGCGGCAGGTCGGCCTGCTGTGGTCGCCGCACGCCGCGCACGGCGCGCTGTCGCGCAC
>NZ_AMPR02000066.1:0-11158 GCF_000307735.3 Cupriavidus sp. HPC(L)
GCTGCTGTCGACCGAGAAGCTGATCATCGTCGGCGCGTCCACCGGCGGCACCGAGGCCATCAAGGAATTCCTGATGCCGCTGCCGCCCGACGCGCCCGCGGTGCTGATCGTCCAGCATATGCCGGCCGGCTTTACGCGCTCGTTCGCGCAGCGGCTCGATGGCCTGTGCCGCATCAAGGTCAAGGAGGCGGAACATGGCGAGCGCGTGCTGCCGGGCTATGCCTATATCGCACCGGGCGACCAGCACCTGCTGCTGGCGCGCAGCGGCGCCAACTATGTCGCGCACCTGTCGCAGGACCCGCCGGTCAACCGGCATCGGCCGTCGGTCGACGTGCTGTTCGACTCGGCCGCCGTGCATGCGGGCAAGAACGCCATCGGTGTGATCCTGACCGGCATGGGCCGCGACGGCGCGCGCGGCATGCTGCGGATGCGCGAGGCCGGCGCCTACAACCTGGCGCAGGACGAGCAGAGCTGCATCGTGTTCGGCATGCCGAAGGAGGCGATCGCCGCCGGCGGCGCGCACGAGGTGGTGCCGCTGTCGGCGATGAGCCAGCGCGTGATGGCGCGGCTGGCTACCTTCGGTACCCGCGCGCAGCGCGTTTGAAAACCACGCGGATGCGCCGCGGCTGCGCGGCGCGTCCGGATAGACGCAATCATCCACAACCGTAATGGAGCCGTAGAGTGGACAAGAACATGAAGATCCTGGTGGTCGACGACTTCCCGACCATGCGCCGTATCATCCGCAACCTGCTCAAGGAGCTGGGTTTCGCCAACGTCGAGGAAGCCGAAGACGGCGCCGCCGGCCTCGAGAAGGTCAAGGACGGCAGCTTCCAGTTCGTGGTCTCGGACTGGAACATGCCCAACATGGACGGCCTGACGATGCTGCAGGGCATTCGCGCCGATCCGGCGATCGCGAAGACGCCGGTGCTGATGGTGACCGCCGAGGCCAAGAAGGAAAACATCATCGCGGCGGCGCAGGCCGGCGCCAATGGCTATGTGGTCAAGCCGTTCACCGCGGCGACGCTGGACGAGAAGATCACCAAGATCTTCGAGAAGATCGCCAAGGAAGGGGCTTGAGGCAGCCGCTATGTCCACCACGTCGAATATCAATATCGAGTCCGCCGAGCAGATCATCCAGCGCATCGGCAGCCTGACCCGCATGCTGCGCGACAGCATGCGCGAGCTGGGCCTGGACAAGGAGATCGAGCGCGCGGCGCAGGCGATCCCCGACGCGCGCGACCGTCTGAGCTACATCGCCAACATGACGGAGAAGGCGGCCGAGCGCACGCTGAACGCGGTCGAGCTGGCGCAGCCGATCCAGGCCGACCTGGAGAAGCAGGCCGAGGCGCTCGACAAGCGCTGGGAGGACTGGTTCGCGCGGCCGGTGGAGCTGGCGGATGCGCGCGAGCTGGTGCTCGACACGCGGTCGTTCCTGACCGAGGTGCCGACGCAGGCCCGCGCCACCGGCAGCCATCTGCTCGAGATCATGATGGCGCAAGACTTCCAGGACCTGACCGGCCAGGTCATCAAGAAGATGATGGACATGATCCAGACGCTGGAGCAGGAGCTGCTGCAGATGCTGATCGACAATGTCCCGGCCGAGCGCCGCGTTGAGACCGGCCCGGCGACGCTGATGAACGGACCGCAGGTCAATCCGGAAGGCAAGCACGACGTGGTATCGGACCAGTCGCAGGTCGACGATCTGCTGGCGAGCCTGGGTTTCTGAGCTTCCGAACCTGTGACTGCCTGAACGCCTGAACGCCTGAACGCCTGTACGCCTGTACGCGAACGGCGGTGCGTTCAGCCGATCGTCCTGTCGGCTGCCGGCAGCGTGTCGTACAGCGCCCAGACCCGATCGCGCCACGCCGTCGCACCGATGCCGCGAAGCAGGCCGTGCACGGCGCCGCCGCGCGCCTCGCGGTGCAGCGCTTCGATGGCGTTCAGCAGGGGCGGATACACCGTGTCGACGCCTGTTTCGTCACGCGCGTCCGCGGCCCAGCGGGCCAGAGCGGTGACGATGACGATCTCGTGCCGCTGCTGGCCGGGCAGCTGATGGTGCGCGAGCAGTTTGCGAACCTGTGCCAGCAGCCACAATGCGACCTCGGCGTTCCAGGTCCAACGGGTGTACGTGGCCGCTGAAGTGAGGTCGAGCAGGATGGCACCACGCTGTCCCGGCGTCAGCATGTCCAGCAGTCGCTCCAGTTGCTCGCGAACCACGTCGATGGTGACGAGGTGCCCGTTTCGGACGGCATCGCGCCACATCTCGCCGCTGCCCGACATGACGTTGAACAAGCTCCTGGCCAGGGGCTCCACTGCCTTGTGTCGGACCGGGGCCGGCAAGGCGGACACGCGCGCGAGATGCAAGTCCCAATAACGGGGATGGGCGCCAAGCGTCTTGATCGCGCCCGCCAGCGCGGACGCCTTGCCGCGGTCGGAGACATCCGTGGCCAGCTGCAGATAGGCCGATACCGCGCCCTCCGGATCGGCATGCCATCGGCCCAGGTTGCACACCATCGACGGCAGCAGCGCTTCGCGGACACCCGGCGGCCAGTCCTTGATGAGCCCATGCACCAGGTTCCACCGACGTGTCGAATCGGCCGGCCGTGTGTCCATCGCATCGACCCGGAAAGCCAGCAGCTTTGCCAATCTGGCCTTGACCGACATGTCGCGCGCCGCATCGGCCAGACGAAATACGGTGGACCAGACGCTCTCCAGCCGCTCGGCCTGGTCCGCGATCGACAGCAGGTGTTCGCACAGCTCGACACACAGCGATGCATCGAGACGCATGGCGCAATCCGCGAGGTAGGCCGCCATGCCGCTGTCCGCGATGGCGCATCGCTCCTCAGGCTCGACCACGTGGGCGACCATGCCGAGAAGCACGCGTGCGGCGTCGGCGGGCCGCAGCCGTTGTACCGCGATGTCGGCCAGCGATCGCCAGCGCGGCAGCGATGTCTCCGGCAGCGGATGCGTGGCATCCATTCGCACGCTGCGACCTAGTGCCATCAATACCTCGGCGCATGACTGCGCCGGCAGCTCGGTGGCGCAATGGAGCAGCGCATCCCAGCGCGCGCGGCGATCGGCCACCGTCACTCCAAGAAGATCGCCAGGATTCGCCTCCTCCAGGCCAAGTGCCGATGCGCACAGCAGCTTCGTACGAAGCGCGCACGCGGGCTCGCCTCGCGATGCCAGGGCTTGTTGCCGCTCGAACAGGCAGGCGTGCGTCTCGAGCCAGCGCGTCCCCGATGCGCGATCGGGAGCGCTGGCGTAGGTGCCGATGGCGGCCAGCAGCGCGATGGCGTCCTGCTCGTCCGGTGCATCGTCCGCGATGGCCAGCCATTGCCGCAGCGGCATTTCCGCCAGAACGCTGCCCTTGCTGTCGGACACGCAAGCGGCCAGTGCCCGGCTGCAATCGCCCAGCGGGAGGGCAAGCATGTCGGTCACGAAAGCGGGACGACCGGCATGCTGGATGCGGGTGCCAGCAGCCACGGCGGGGCGAAACGGTGCCAGTATGCGGCTGGCTTCGTCGTCCAGGATCCTCCATCGCGTCGTGACGCACTGGAACAGGCGCTCGTGGAGAGCCGCATGCCATGGCTTGGGCAGTGCCGCGATTTCCGCACAGCGCGCATGCAGCTGTGTCAGCGAGCGGGTCCATCGGATGCGGTCCTTGACCCGGGCGGGAGCGGTGAACAGCCGCTCCATCACGGCATGGATATGGCGATTGACCCGGGCCAGCCGGACCTTGTCGGCCTTGTGCAGCCAGGTGGCGACATATTCGAGCACATGGTCGTTGGTGCCGAGGCCTTCAGGGTGTGCGGTGGCAGGGGAAGGGGGCGTAGCGGTCAGTGGCATGGCGGCAGACAGGGCGATCAGAAGGGAAGGCATGGCGCCTGGGATGGGATTTCGCGCCGTTCACGCATCGGCTGGCCGGTCCCGTGCCTTGCGTTTGAGCCGATTGCCGTCGGCGGCCGGTGGCTCATCCTCGACTGGCAGCGACGCATGGAAATGCGCCCATACCGGCGCGAAGAGGTGGATCATGTCGGCCTTCTGGCAGGCATCGTGCAGCCAGTACAACGCGGAGGCGCACTGGTCCGGTTGCAACGTGCGAATCGCCGTGGCGAGCGCCGGCAGTATCTGCGCGGCGTCGCGCGGTTCGGTGAGCCGCGTGGCGCGTTCCGCCAGCGTCGTGAACAGCCTGACTTCGTGGCGTCCGCTGCGGGGCAAGTACAGCCCTTCGTCGATCAGCCAGGTAAATCGGTGGACGGAGGCGTAAGGCGCCATGGCCATCAATACGAAGCCGCGATCCGCCCACGTCAGCATGCCCAGCAGCTCGGTGAATTGTCGCCGCGCCTGACGCTCGCTGACGGGCCAGGCCGCGAGCGAGACATCGCCTGGTGCGGCCGCGGCAGTGTCGTCGGCTCGCTGCGGCGGTGGTGTGTCGGGCAACGGCTCGCGCGTGACCAGCAGCTTGTGCGCGATCGCGGCGAAGGGGTCGCGGCGCATGCGCCGCGGCAGATCGACCGCCGCGTTGACCATATCGGACCAATGGCGGGGGTCGTCGTCATACACCTGGAGCAGGCCCGACAGCAACGTGGGCCGATCGTCCAGATCGAGTTCCTCAAGTAAGCCCATCAGGCGCGGTACCGCGAAGCCGGCCGGCACGTCCGTGCTCAGCTCCGCATCGACCATGGCCAGCAACGGCTCGCGCCGCAGCGCGCGTGGCAGGGCGGCAACGCGGTCGCTCAGCGCGAACCAGCGTTGCAGACGACCGTCGGCGTCCGGCAAGCGCTGGCCGAGCGCGACCAGGACCTGCTGTTGCAGCGCGGGCTCGAGCCCGCGCGACGCCCCGAATACCGCCTCCCAGATCCGCTCGTAAACCGCTACGGAGTTCATGCGGAACGCCTGCTCGACCACCCGGTTCATCACGAGGACGGCGAGCGCGTCGGGCAGCCGGCTTGCCGCTTCCATCAAGGCGATATAGGGCGCCGGCCTGGAGGTGATCTCGTCGAGCCCGTCGATCCGGTCGAGCATGGCGACCAGGGCCTCATTGGCCTGGTCCGCCGGCATCTGGTTGCCGATCGCGCCGATGATGCGGTACCAACAGGTGTCGCGCGGCTCGGCGGGCATGTCCTGTTCCAACGCAGCGGCGAAGTCGCATGCCGCGCTTGCTGCCAGCGCCAGCCAGATCGGCGGCCGCGCTGCCGGCGGTAACGCCCGGGCTTCGTCGAAGACGCGATGCCAAAGCGACGCGCGGCACGCCATCCGCACGACATAACGCGACGGATCGGCCAGTGCCTCGGCGACCGCCGTCAGCAATTGCACGCGTTCGGCCAGGCTGGCCACGCCGGCGCGTCCCTTGCGCTCGTGGGCAGCCGCCAGCATGCCTTCGAGCAGGTCGCGCCATCGTTCCTTGTTCCTCGACGCCCTGGCGGCCAGGCCGGTCAGCGCCGGGACGCGTGCGTCCGCGTCCAGGGCCAGCGCGATATCGAGCAGGGCCGGGACCGGCCGCTGCGCGATGTCAACAAGCGGCGCGCGATGGGTGCCGCCGTGCGGCGCGCGCGCAGTTGGCCCTGGCGCGTCGGTGTGGAGCAGTGCGAACCGGGCCATATCGGCGCGCATCTGGATGGCCGGATGGAGCTGTTCGACCGGCATCCGGTTCAACAGCGAACAGCGATCCGCCGGGGCCAGCTGGGCGATGTCGCCGAGCGCTCGCTGGAACGCCGAGTTCGAGACGATCCACTTCAATCGCTCGCGCAGTCGGACGGGTGCGACGAAGTCGCGATCGAGCTGGCCATGCATGCGCCTGGACGTCCGCGACAGCGCCACGATGGCCGCGCCGCGCAGCCGCTCGACGATCTGGCGCAGCATGCATTCGGGCAGGGTATCGAGCGCGATGCGCCCGGCGCCCTGGGCCAGGGTGCCATTGCCGGTGGCATGTTGCGCCGGCTCGGGATTGGCGTGGGCTGCGGCGATCGCTTCGCCGGATGAAGAGATAAGGAATTGGAAGGGCATGGTTGCCTCCGTCGTGTCGCCGCGCTTTCGCGCTGCGGTGTGGCCCGCCCCGGCCGGACAAGGGATCGAGCCGGGCACCATAGCGGCATGCCATCACCGGCTCTTTTCGAATTGCCCCGGATTTACCGCAATCGCTCGCCGGCGCGCCGCCATCCCGAAAGAATCCCGCAGGACCGCCGTTAACCTCTGTGATCGAACCGTTCTCGCGGCGCTGCGTGCCCGCGCGCCTCTGCCATCGGCCAAATAGCGTGGCAATCCCCCGCCTATTTCCCCTAATGGCGGCGCTCCCCCGCTCCGATAATCGACCCCGTCGAAGGGCGGCATGCCGCTTCGCCACGGAGCGGCCATGTCCGAAGAAAGCGATCTCGAGAAAACCGAACCCGCCTCACCCCGGCGCCTGGAAAAGGCGCGCGAGGAAGGGCAGGTGGTGCGTTCGCGCGAGCTCGGCACCTTCGTGATGCTGATGGCCGGCGTGGCAGGCCTGTGGGGCCTGGGCGGGATGCTCGGCCGCAAGCTCGATACCGTGATGCGCGCCGCGCTGTCGTTCGAGCCCGCCGTGGCGCACGATCCGGCCCGCATGCTGTCCGGCTTCGCGCAACTGGTGTGGGAATCGCTGCTGGGGGTGCTGCCCCTGTTGCTGCTGTTCGCCGTCGCCGCGCTGCTGGCGCCGATGGTGCTCGGCGGCTGGCTGTTCTCGACCAAGTCGCTGCTGCCCGATTTCTCCCGGCTGTCCCCGCTCAAGGGGCTGGGGCGGCTGTTCTCCGCGCAGTCGCTGGTCGAGCTGACCAAGGCCGTCGCCAAGTCGCTGCTGGTCGGAGGCATCGGCTTCTGGGTGCTGTGGCGCCATCTGCCGGACGCCGTGGCGCTGATGAACGCGCCGGTGCAGGAGGCGCTGCTGCGCCTGCTCGAGCTGGTGCTGCTGTGCTGCGCGCTGGCCGCCGGTTCGCTGCTGCTGGTGGCCGCGATCGACGTGCCCTGGCAATTCTGGGACTACTTCAAGAAGCTGCGCATGACCAAGGAAGAGGTCAAGCAGGAGCACAAGGAAAGCGAGGGCAACCCGCACGTCAAGGGCCGGATCCGTCAGCTGCAACGCCAGATGGCGCGGCGCCGGATGATGGCCGAGGTGCCCAAGGCCGACGTGGTGGTCACCAACCCGACCCATTTCGCCGTGGCGCTGCGCTACGAGGAAGGCCGCATGGGCGCGCCTCGCGTGGTCGCCAAGGGCACCGAGGAGGTCGCCGCGCGCATTCGCGAGCTGGCCGCCGAGCATCGCGTGCCGATCCTGTCCGCGCCGCCGCTGGCGCGCGCGCTGCACCGCCATGTCGAGCTGGGCCACGAGATTCCTTCCGGGCTGTACACCGCCGTGGCGGAGGTGCTGGCCTGGGTCTACCAACTGAAACACTGGCACCACGCCAACGGGCCGCTGCCCGAAGCCCCGACCGGCCTGCCGGTGCCCGATGAACTTGCCGTACCGGAAAGCCGCGCATGAATGCATTGAACTCGCTGTTCCGACTGCCCGGCGGGCAGTCCGCCGGCCAGCTGAAGGCACTGGCCGGGCCGCTGCTGATCGTGATGATCCTCGGCATGATGGTGCTGCCGCTGCCGCCATTCCTGCTCGATCTGCTGTTCACCTTCAATATCGCGCTGTCGATCATGGTGCTGCTGGTCGGCATGTACACGCAGCGTCCGCTGGACTTCGCCGCGTTTCCGGCCGTGCTGCTGTTCTCGACGCTGCTGCGGCTGTCGCTGAACGTCGCCTCCACCCGCGTGGTGCTGCTCGAGGGCCATACCGGCCCCGACGCGGCCGGCAAGGTGATCGAGGCCTTCGGCCACTTCCTGGTCGGCGGCAACTTCGCGGTCGGCATCGTGGTGTTTGCGATCCTGGTCGTGATCAACTTCATGGTGATCACCAAGGGCGCGGGCCGGATCGCCGAGGTCGGCGCGCGCTTCATGCTGGACGCGATGCCGGGCAAGCAGATGGCGATCGACGCGGACCTGAACGCCGGCCTGATCAACGAAGAGGGCGCGCGCAAGCGCCGCGCCGAGGTCGCGCAGGAATCGGACTTCTACGGCGCGATGGACGGTGCCAGCAAGTTCGTGCGCGGCGATGCGATCGCCGGCCTGCTGATCATGTTCATCAACGTGTTCGCCGGCATGGTGGTCGGCATGGTGCAGCACGACCTGGACTTCTCGACCGCGGTGCGCAACTACACGCTGCTGACCATCGGCGACGGCCTCGTTGCTCAGATCCCCGCGCTGGTAATCTCGACCGCCGCCGGTGTCATCGTCTCGCGCGTGTCGAACGACCAGGACGTCGGCGAGCAGCTGACCGGCCAGCTGTTCTCCGATCCGCGCGTGCTGTACCTGACCGGCGGCATCATCGGCCTGCTGGGCATCATCCCCGGCATGCCGCACATTGCCTTCCTGCTGCTGGCCGGCGGGCTGGTCTGGTTCGGTACCTATGTCAGCAAGCGCCAGCTGGCTGCCAAGCAAACCGCCAAGCGCGAAGAGCGTACGCCCGCCGCGCTGGCCAACGAGAACACCGAGGCGACCTGGGACGACGTCACGCTGGTCGATCCGCTCGGCATGGAAGTCGGCTACCGGCTGATTCCGCTGGTCGACCGCGCGCAGAACGGCGAGCTGCTGGGCCGGATCAAGAGCATCCGCAAGAAGGTCGCGCAGGAGGTCGGCTTCCTGGTGCCGGTGGTGCATATCCGCGACAACCTGGAACTGAAGCCCAACGCCTACCGCATCACGCTCAAGGGCGTCGAGATCGGCTACGGCGAGGCCGTGCCCGGCCAATGGATGGCGATCGATCCGGGCCAGGTCAGCGGCACGCTGCCCGGCACGCCGACGCGCGATCCGGCGTTCGGCCTGCCGGCGGTCTGGATCGACAGCGGCATCAAGGAACAGGCGCAGGCGCTCGGCTATACCGTGGTCGACGCCAGCACCGTGGTCGCCACGCACCTGAACCATCTGATCCACCAGCACGCGGCCGAGCTGCTGGGCCGCCAGGAAGTGCAGGCGCTGCTGGACCGTATCGCCAAGGATTCGCCGAAGCTGACCGAGGACCTGGTGCCCAAGACGATCACGCTGACGTCGCTGCAGAAGGTGCTGCAGAACCTGCTCGACGAGAGTGTGCCGATCCGCGACATGCGCACGATCCTCGATGTGATCGCCGAACATGCGCCGAAGATCAGCGACCCCAACGAGCTGACCGCGCTGGTGCGCATGGCGCTGGGCCGCGCGATCACGCAGCAGTGGTTCCCCAACGGTGCCGACCTGCAGGTGATCGGCCTGGATGCCGGCCTCGAGCGCGTGCTGTCGCAGGCGTTGAACTCGGGCGGCAGCATCGAGCCCGGCCTGGCCGATGCGCTGGTGCAGCAGGCGCAGGCCGCGGTGGCCCGCCAGGAGCAGATGGGCCTCGATCCGGTGCTGCTGGTCCCGCATGCGCTGCGGCCGTTGCTGTCCCGCTTCCTGCGGCGGACCATGCCGCAGCTCAGGGTGCTGTCGCACGCGGAGGTGCCGGACAACCGCAATATCCGTATTACCGCGATGATCGGCGGCGCGGGCTGAGTTGGATCGTCGGGGCCGGCGCCGCAGCCGCGGTGCGATCGCAGGCGACAGGAGCACTCCCTGTCGCCTGTTTCTCATCAGGGGCCGAAATAATTGCTGGGCGCTGCCGTTAACCCGGAGACGAGGACGTGCGGCGCCGTCATCGTCCAAATAGCGCCGCAATCCCCCGCCTATTCAGCCCAATAGCACGAGACCCCCGCTCGCATAATCGACACGTCGAAGAGGCCGGCTGCCGCTTCGCCACGTGGTGTCGATAGCCGAATGCGGCGATCCCCGCAACGTCCCGCTCCCTCCTTCCTGCGCGAGACGTCCGTCGCCACCACGCGAGAACAGACCGGCCTGTGCCCGTCGGCCGCATGCCGACACCATCGCGGCCAGCGATGCCGCGGTGCCGGACAACCGAACATCGAATGATTGCCACGAGCGGCGGTGCCGCTGGATCCCGCTGAAACAAGGGTCGCGAAACATGAGCGTAGCCAAATTTGTGGCGGCCAACGGCCGCGAAGCCTTGCGCCAGGTGCGCGAAGCCATGGGGCCGGACGCCGTGGTGCTGTCCAACCGCACCGTCGACGGCGGCGTCGAGATCGTGGCCATGCGCGATACCGATCTGGGCGCGATCTCGGACAGCGCGCCTCGGTTCCAGCCGCCGCTGCGCGAGCCGATCCAGGCCGCGGCCGCGGAGGACATCGACGGCATTCGCGGCGAACTGCAATCGATGCGCGCGCTGATCGAGCGGCAGCTGTCGGGCATCGCGGTCCCTGCCGTGCCGGCCGCCGCGGCCGATCCGCTGCGCGAGTCGCTGTTCGAATGGCTGGTCGGCGCGGGCTTTTCCGCGCAACTGGCGCGCACGCTGCTGGCGCGGCTGCCGGCCGGCTACGACCGTCCGGCCGCGATGGGCTGGATCCGCCAGGAGATCGCCAGCAAGGTGCCGGTGCTGGCCGACGAGGACGCGCTGTTCGGCCAGGGCGGCGTGCTGGCGCTGGTTGGCCCCACCGGGGTCGGAAAGACCACCACCACCGCCAAGCTGGCCGCGCGCTTCGTGCTGAAGCATGGCGCCGACAAGCTCGCGCTGCTGACCACCGACACCTTCCGGATCGGCGCGCACGAGCAGCTGCGGATCTACGGCGACATCCTCGGCGTGCCGGTGCACGCGGTCAAGGATGCGTCGGATCTGCGTCTCGCGCTGGGCGCGCTGTCGCAGAAGCATCTGGTGATCATCGACACCGTCGGCATGAGCCAGCGCGACCGCAACCTGTCCGAGCAGATCGCGATGCTGGCCGGCGCGCCGGCGCCGGTGCAGCGCGTGCTGCTGCTCAATGGCGCCAGCCACGGCGATACGCTCAACGAGGTGGTGCACGCCTACCGCCACGATGCCGCGCCGGGCGCCGGCATCGACGGCTGCATCATCAGCAAGCTCGACGAGGCCACCCATCTGGGCTCGGTGCTCGACGTCGTGATCCGGCACCGGCTGCCGGTGTTCTACGCGTCGACCGGCCAGCGCGTGCCGGAGCATCTGGAACTGGCGCGCGGCGACGCGCTGGTCGAGCGCGCCTTCCTGATGCCGCGGCGCGGC
>NZ_AMPR02000065.1:0-11166 GCF_000307735.3 Cupriavidus sp. HPC(L)
CCCCGGGCATCGGCGCCCGGACGCGGACTCGGCATCGCGACCTATCAGGGCTACAAGAGCTATATCGCGGTGGTCGCGGAGGTCGAGGTCAGGGAGCGCGCGATCACCGTGCACCGGCTCAGCTGCGTGGTCGATTGCGGCCTGGCAGTCGATCCAAGCTCGGTGCGGCAGCAGCTGGCGGGCGGGCTCTACTGGGGCGTGTCGACGGCGATGATGAACGAGGTGCCGATCGACCACGGCACCGTGCGCATCAGCAACTACCACGACTATCCGGTGGTGCGGATCACCGATGCGCCGCGGCTGGACATCGAGCTGGTGCCGCCGTCGGGCCGGGCGCCCAGCGGCGTCGGCGAACTGTCCAATCCGCCGGTGGTACCGGCGATCGGCAACGCGATTTTCGCGGCGACCGGCAAGCGCCTGCGCGCGACGCCGTTCCGCTTCGCCTGAGGCGAGATCCGCAAGGAGATACCCCCATGAAAGTCCAACACGACGCGGTGCGCGGCACCGCGTCGCCGGCGCGCGCGCCCGTCGATGCGGTGCCCGCCACCGGGCCGCTGCTGATGCTCGGGTTTCAGCATGTGCTGGTGATGTATGTCGGCGCGATTGCAGTGCCGATGATCATCGCCACCGCGCTGAAGCTGCCGAAGGAAGCGGTGGCCGTGCTGATCAACGCCGACCTCTTTACTTGCGGTATTGCGACGATCCTGCAATCGGCCGGCTTCTGGCGCATCGGCGTGCGGATGCCGGTGATGCAGGGCGTCGCCTTCAGCGCGATCCCGCCGATCCTGGTGATCGCCACCAATCCGGGCCTGGGCCTGCCCGCGGTGATCGGTGCGGTGATGGCGGGCGGCTTGCTGACGATGCTGATTTCGCCGGTATTCGGCAGGCTGGTGCGTTTCTTCCCGCCGATCGTCGGCGGCTCCATCGTGATGGTGGTGGGGCTGTCGCTGTTCCCGGTCGGCGTGAACTGGATCGGCGGCGGCAAGGGCGCGCCGGACTTCGGCGCGCCACACAACCTGGCGCTGGCCGGCTTCGTCTTCGCGCTGATCCTGGTGATCAACCGCTGGCTCAAGGGATTCTGGACCAATGTCTCGGTGCTGCTGGCGCTGGCGGCCGGCATGCTGGTGGCGATTCCCTTCGGCATGGTCGACTTCGCCGGCGTCGCCGAGGCGCCGATGGTGGACGTGATCCGGCCGTTCTACTTCGGCTGGCCCGTGTTCGATCCGCTCGCGGTCGCGACCATCGTGGTCGTGATGGTGATCATCATGATCGAATCGATGGGCCTGTTCCTGGCGACCGGCGACGTCGTCGGCAAGACACTGACGCCGCGCGAGATGACCGACGGCCTGCGCGCCAATGGGCTGGCCAGCGTGATCGGCGGCGCGTTGAACGGTTTTCCGTACACGATCTACAGCCAGAACATCGGGCTGCTGGTGGTGACCGGCGTCAAGAGCCGCTGGGTGGTGGTGGCCGCCGGCGTGATCCTGTGCGTGCTGGGGCTGTTCCCCAGGATGGCGACCGTGGTGGCCTCGGTGCCGCTGCCGGCGCTGGGCGGCGCGGCGCTGTTCATGTTCGGCGTGGTGACCGCCGCTGGGGTGCGCACACTGGGGCGGGTCGATTTCGAATCGCAGCGGCACAACGTCTATATCGTCGCGGCGACGCTGGCGATCTCGCTGCTGCCGACCTTTGCGCCGACGCTGTTCCACCATCTGCCGAAGTGGCTGCAGCCGCTGATGCACAGCAGTATCCTGCTGGCCTGCGTGCTATCGGTACTGCTGAACCTGCTGTTCAACGGCGTGCCGCGCAGCGATCCGCACGCGCTGCCGCAGGGCGACGCGCAGGGAAGCGATCAGGCCCTGCAGCCAGGCCGGTGATCCTGCAAAAAGGGACCCCCGTCGTCCCCGCGCACGGGGGACCCAGTGACTCTAGGCACGACATAGGCTCAAAGCCGCTGGGTCCCCGCTTTCGCGGGGACGACGGGGCCACGAGGAGGGTAGGTCAATCCCAGGCGGGCGCGATGCCTTCCGGATTGGCCAGCCGGTCGCCGCGATCGAGCGTGGCGATCTTGGCCATCTCGTCGTCGGTCAGGCGCAGCTGCTGCGCCCGCAGGTTGCTGGCGAGGTTCTCGCGCTTGGTCGACGATGGGATCACCGCAAAGCCCTGCTGCAGTGCCCAGGCCAGCGCGACCTGGGCCGGCGTGGCGCCGTGCGCCTGCGCGATGGCCTGGATGACCGGGTCCTGCAGCACCTTGCCGTAGGCCAGCGTCATGTACGAGGTCAGGTGGATACCCTGGCCGCGAGCGTGCTCGACCAGCTTGCGGTTCTGCAGATAGGGATGGATCTCGACCTGGTTGGTCGCGATCTCGCGCGCGCCGACCGCGGCGATGGCCTGGTCGAGCAGCGACACCGTGAAGTTCGACACCCCGATCAGCCGCGTCAGGCCCTGCGCCTTGGCCTCGGCCAGCGCGGCCATGTATTCGGGCAGCGGTACCGCGCCGTTCGGCGACGGCCAGTGGATCAGCGTCAGGTCGACCTGCTCGGTGCGCAGCCTGGTCAGGCTGTCCTTCAGGCTCGGGATCAGCCTGTCGCCGGCCAGGTTGTCGGTCCAGATCTTGGTCGTGACGAACAGGTCCTTGCGGGCAACACCGCTCTGCGCGATGGCCTGGCCGACCTCGGCCTCGTTGCCGTAGATCTGCGCGGTATCGATCAGCCGATAGCCGAGCGACAAGGCGTTCTTGACCGAGTCGATCACGGTCTGGCCGGTCAGGCGGAACGTGCCGAGGCCGAAGGCGGGAATCGTTTGCGTCATGGTGGGCTCCAGGAATGCGTGATTGGGGATTCGGCGCATTGTGGTGCCGATTGACGGGAAGAAACAGCCCTGTGCCGTCAAATGATTGTTGCCTGACGATCAAGGGTAGGGGGTTGGGGGACGCCTTGCCCTCTCCCCAGCCCTCTCCCGCAGGCGGGAGAGGGAGCAGTGTGTCGCCAGCACGGTTGCCATCGCTGCTTCCCGGACCGCTTCGCATGCCGGCGGTTTTCTCCCCTCTCCCGCTTGCGGGAGAGGGGCCGGGGGAGAGGGAAAGGGGTAGTGCCATCACCCCAGTGGCATTGCCCACGCCGCCCCATCACACCCGCACATCGTCATGGTCGGTCGACACCGCCAGCGCCCGCCATGCCGACAGTTCCGCTTCGACCTTGCGGTTCTTCTCCGTAATGCGGGCCACCGTGTCCGAGCCGAGGGGCAGCCGCACCGGCGGTGAGTCGCTGTCGGCCAGCGCCAGCAGCGCGGCGGCCAGCTTGACGGGGTCGCCCGGCTGCTGGTGATTGGCCGATGCCATGTGGCCACGCATCGCGCCGACAGTCTCGGCATAGGCGGCGATCTCCGAGCGCACGCGCACCAGCGAGCTGTCGTCGAGGAAGTCCGTACGGAAGAAGCCGGGCTCGACCACGGTAGCCCGCACGCCCAGCGGTGCCAGTTCCGCATCGAGCGCCTCGGTCAGCCCCTCGACCGCGAACTTGGTCGCACCATACACACCCCAGCCAGGATAGGCCGCATAGCCGCCGATCGACGAGATATTAATCACGTGCCCGCTGCGCTGGCGGCGCATCTGCGGCAGCACCGCGCGCGTCACGGCCAGCACGCCGAACACATTGGTGGCGAACTGCTGCTCGACTTCCTTCGCCGACGCCTCTTCCACCGCGCCGAGCAGGCCGTAGCCCGCGTTGTTGACCAGCACGTCGATGCGGCCGAACCGTGCGACCGCGGCATCGGCGGCGGCGATGGCCTGCGCCTCGTTGGTGACGTCCAGCGCCACGCTCAACAGGTTCGCGTGCTCGCCCAGCGCGGCAGCGATCGTTTCGGGGCGGCGCGCGGTGGCGACGACGCGGTCGCCGCGAGCCAGTGCGGCGCGCGTCAGCTCCAGGCCGAAGCCGCGCGAAGCGCCGGTGATGAACCAGACCTTGCTGTCGTTGCTGGCGCGGGTGGTGATGGTGGCGGACATGATGATTCTCCTGTGAGGATGCTGCGTTGGGTGAGGTTCGAAATGGCCGTGGCCACGCAGTCCAATGTAGGCTCGCGGATCTCTTCACACAATGCGATGTAATGGCGCTTCAATAGCAACCAACGGTTGTCTGTTTGACCGGTGCATTTCGATTGAGCAAAGCTCAACCGTATGGCAGACTCGCCGCCATGGACAAACTGCCCCCACTGAACGCGTTGCGCGCCTTCGAGGCCGCGGGCCGGCACCTGAGCATCACGGCGGCCGCGGAGGAGCTGCATGTGACGCCCGGCGCCGTCAGCCGCCAGATCCGCGGGCTGGAGGAGGGGCTTGGCGTGCAGCTGCTGCACCGCGGACATCGGCAGATTTCGCTGACCAGCGCCGGCGAGGACTACTACCGCGCGGTCACGCGGGCGATGGACGACCTGCGCGAGGCCACCACTCGTCTGAACAAGCGGGCGAAACGCAAGCAGCTGAAGGTGCGTGCCTACACCACCTTCGCGATGCGTTGGCTGATCCCGCGGCTGTCGAGCTTTCATGCGGCAAACCGCGGCATCGAGGTGTTGCTGACCGCGTCGCTCGATCCGGTCGACTTCCGCAAGGAGGACATCGACGGCGCGATCCGGCTCGGCGACGGCAAGTGGAGCGGGGCGAACGCCTACCGGCTGGTGTCGAACATCCTGGTGCCGGTCTGCAGTCCCGGGTTGCTTGCCGCGGGGCCGAAGGTCAGGAAGCCGGCCGACCTCCGGCACCACACCTTGCTGCATTCGATTGCCCGGCCCGACGACTGGGCGCACTGGCTGCGTTCGGTGCGCGCGGAACGGGACGTCGATGCGCGCGGCGGCATGACCTACCAGAGTTCGGCGATGGCCTACGCGGCGGCCATCGAAGGGCAGGGCTTTGCGATCGCGCAGCGCTTTCTGGTGGCGGCCGACCTGGAGGCCGGCCGGCTAGTCGCGCCATTCCGTCAGGCCGTCGACATGGGCGATTTCACCTACTACCTGCTGACGCCCGCCGACCGCAAGGAAAGCCCAAGCATGACGGTGTTCCGGCAGTGGCTGCTGGCGCAGTTCGCGGCGCAGCAGTAGGACGAGGCGATATCGTCGCGAGGATTGTCGTGACTCACGCCGCCGTGGCGGCGGGCGCGGCAACGTCGGCGCAGTGGATCGCACCGCTCGCACGCAGCCTGGCGATGTCGTCGCCGCTGTAGCCGAGCTGGCCCAGCACCGCCTCGGTATGCTCGCCGCATGCGGGCGCCGGCCGGGCCGGGCGTGCGTTCTCTCGCGCGCTGTTGATCGGGAATCCCGGCATGCGGATGCCGCCCAGCGTGGGGTGGGGCACGGTCTGCAGCATGCCATTGGCCGCCAGCTGAGGGTGCGCCATCACGTCGTCGTAGGTCGCGACGGGCGCGCACAGGATGTCCGCCTGCTGCAGCAGCGCCAGCCAGGTGTCGGTCGGCCGCGTGCCGAACGCGCGGTTCAATGCATCGACCATCGCGGCGCGGTTCGCCACCCGCAGTGGCGAGGTGGCAAAGCGCGGATCGTCGGCCAGCGTTTGCAGGCCCAGCACCTCGCACAGCCGGCGCCAGCGTTCGGGCATGTAGGCGGCCACCATGATCCAGCCGTCGGCGGTGCGAAACGCCTGGTTCGGCGCCGAATACGGTGCCGCGCTGCCGACGCGTTGGGGCGCCTGGCCGTCGGCGCAAAAGCTGGTCAGCGACGACTGTTGCAGCGCCAGCGCCGCGTTGAACAGGCTGACGTCGAGGTGGCCGCCCTGTCCGTCGCGGGACCGTTGGGCCAGTTTGGCCAGGATGCCCATGCAGGCGACGTAGCCGGTCATCACGTCGACGACCGGCGCCTGCACCTTGCACGGCTCGCCGTCGGGCGTGCCGATCAGGCTCATCAAC
Organism: Cupriavidus sp. HPC(L); assembly: GCF_000307735.3. NCBI lineage: Bacteria > Pseudomonadati > Pseudomonadota > Betaproteobacteria > Burkholderiales > Burkholderiaceae > Cupriavidus > Cupriavidus sp. HPC(L). Next base: position 5,904 of record NZ_AMPR02000065.1, read on the forward strand.
CCCGAATCGGCCTGCATGATGCCGTCGACCCCGGCCCGGTGCGCGTACGGTCCGTGCTGTCCATAGGCCGAGATCGAGCAATAGATCAGGCTCGGATGCGCCTCGGCCAATGCCGCGTATCCGAGTCCAAGCCGATCCATCACGCCGGGGCGCATGCTCTCCACCACGATGTCGGCGCCTGCGCTCAGCCTGCGCGCCACGGCGATGCCGTCCGGCGTCTTCAGGTCCAGCGCCACGCCCAGCTTGTTGCGGTTGAAGCCATGAAACAGCGCGGCATCGTCGCCGATCCAGCCGGGACCGAGGCCGCGTCCCAGTTCGCCGCCCGGCGGTTCAACCTTGATGACACGCGCTCCCATGTCGGCCAGCAGCATGGTGCAGGTCGGCCCCGCGCCAATCTGCGTGAAGTCGATCACGGTCAGGCCGTGCAGTGCGTCGCGCAACATGTCAGTTCTCCAGACGGGGACGGGCGCGTTTGAACGTCCCCTGCGCGGTGGCGATCAGCACGCCGGCATCGGAAGTCAATTGCGCCGAGGCGAAGTACAGGCTGTTGCCGGCGCGGGTCACCGAGGCCATGGCGCGCAGCCGCCCCGCGCTGGCCTTGCTGAGGTAGCTGATCGACAGCATGGCGGTGGCGGCGTGCCCGAGCGCGCCGTCCGGTCCCACGGGCAGGCCGGCATAGCCACAGGCGGCGTCCAGCATCGTCGCGATGACGCCGCCCTGCACGCTGCCCTGGCGGTTCAGGTGGCGCGGCTCCAGATCGAGCTCGAATACGCAGTGGCCGTCGCCGACGCTGGCGAGCCGGATGCCGAGGTAGTCGAGCAGCGGATTGTCCGCCGGCGGCACCGTGGCGGCGAATGGGGTCATTGGGGTCGGCGGGGTGATGGCGCGGTCGTTCACAGCCCCACCTTGATGCCGTTTTCCTGGATCAGCCGCTGCCAGCGTGCCATGTCCTTGCCGAGCTGCGCCTTCAGTTCCGCCGGCGAAGAGGCCTGCGGCTCGAAGCCCTGCCTTGCCATCTGCGCGGACACCTCCGGCGACTTCAGCGCGGCGAGCATCGCGGCATTGATCCTGTCGATCACCGGTCTGGGCGTCTTCGCCGGCGCCAGCAGGCTGTACCACAGCTCGGCGTCGTAGCCCTTGATGCCCGCCTCGGCGAAGGTCGGCAGGTCCGGCATCAATGGCGTGCGCCTGGTTCCCGCGATTCCCAGCGCGCGCAGCCGGCCGGCCCGCACGTACTCGATGGCCGAGGCGAAGGTCGCGAAGGACAGCTGCACCTGGCCGCCCATCAGGTCGGTGATCGAAGGGCCGGTGCCGCGATAGGGAACGTGCAATAGTTCGGTCTTGTTCAGCTTCGCAAAGACCTCGCCGGCCAGGTGCTGCGGGGTACCGTTGCCCGGGCTGCTGTAGCTGAGCTTGCCCGGATTGGCGCGGCTGTACTCGATGAAATCCTGCAGCGTGCGGAACGGCTGCTGGTTGTTGGCGACCAGCATGATCGGCACCGAGGCGATCCGCCCCACCGGCTCGAAATCCGTTTCGATCCTGAACGGCACCTTGATGCCGAGAAACGGGTTCATCGTGACCTGGCTGGAGGCGATCACCAGCGTATAGCCGTCCGGAGCGGCATGAGCGACGTAGTCGGCGCCCAGATTGCCGCCCGCGCCGGGCTTGTTCTCGATCACGATGGTCTGGCCCAGCGCCTGGCCCATCTTCGGTGCGATCAGGCGGGCCAGGATATCGTTGCCGCCGCCCGGCGCGAACGGGACCACCAGCGTGATGGGTTTCTGCGTCGGGAAGGGCGCCTGCGCCGCGGCGCCGAGCGCGGTGAGCGCCAGCATGCCGGCCAGCGCGGTGCGCGCGAGGCGCGCGATGGTGGTCGTCGTTGTCATGGTCGTCTCCTGTCGGTATGTTGATTTGTTGACCTATTGGTTTGTGGGTTATCGCATTGGTTGGCAATCGGGACCCGGCGCGCCCGTCAGCGGCCGGTGTAGTGGGGTTGGCGCTTCTCGGCAAAGGCCTGGCGGCCCTCGATCCGGTCCGCGGTATCGCGCAGCGCGCCCCAGTAGAGCTCGGTCAGCTGCTGCGCATCGGCTTCGCTCAGATGGCTGGTCTGCCGCGACAGCTTCTTGACGGCCTGCACCGCCAGCGGCGCATTGGCCGCGATGCGGGCCGCAATGGCCAGCGCGCGGTCATGCAGCGCCGCCGGTGCCAGTGCCTCGGTCACCAGGCCGATGCGCATTGCCTGCGCGGCATCGATGCGCTGGCCGGTCAGCACCATCTGCATGGCATGCGCGGCCGGCACCGCCTTGAGCAGCCGATGCAGGCCGGAGACCGCCGGAATCGAGCCGACCGCGGCCTCCGGCAGGCCGAAGCTCGCCGACTCCGCCGCGATACGGACATCGCACTGCAGCGCGATCTCGAGCCCGGCACCGAGGCAGTGCCCGTTGATCGCCGCGACCAGCGGCTTGTGCAGGCCCAGATCGGTCAGGTCCATCAGCCGGATGTAGAGGCCGAGATCGGCCGCCGGCTCCGGCGCGCGAAACAGCGCCTCCGGATAGGAGGCCGGCGATGCGCGTGTGCCCTTCAGGTCCGCGCCGGCACAGAAGGCCCGCGTGCCGGCGCCGGTCAGCACCGCCACGCGCAGGTCGTCGCGATCGCGTACCGCTGACAGGTGCGCGCGCAGCTGGCGCAGCGCGGGGACGTCCAGCGCGTTCAGCGCTTCGGGGCGATCGATGGTCAGCACCGCCACGGGTCCGTGGGTATCGAATCGTATGGTCATCGCGCGCTCCCTAGACGCTGGGCGAGGACAGGCTGCGTCCGCCGCAGACATAGAGGACCTGGCCGGTCACGTAGGACGAGCGCGGATCGAGGAAGAAGCCGACCGCGTTGGCGATGTCTTCGGCGGTGCCGATCCGCTGCACCGGCACCGATTGCTTCAGCCGTGCCTGCACGTCGGGCGCGAAGCCGCGAAACAGCGGCGTGTCGACGATGCCCGGGGCGATAGCATTGACCGTGATGCCCTTGCTGGCAAATTCGATGGCCAGCGAGCGCGTCAGGCTGACCACGCCGCCCTTGGCGGCCGAGTAGTTCGCCTGCCCGAAGCCGCCGAGCCAGGCGCGCGACGAGATATTGACGATACGTCCGTGGCCCCGCTCGACCATGCCGGGCAGCGCCGCGCGGCAGCACAGGAACTGCGAGCGCAGGTTCGTGTCGATGACCAGGTCCCAGTCGGCATCGCTCATCTTCAGGAAGCGCATGTCGCGGACCGCGCCGGCGTTGTTGACCAGATAGTCGACGCGGCCGGCGCGGGCCTGCACCTGTGCAAAGGCGTCGTTGACCGCGGCCGACTCCGTCAGGTCGGCGCTGGCGCCGAAGACCCGCAAGCCGTCGGCCGTCAGCGCGCCGACCGCGCCATCGAGCGCGGCGGCGTCCCGGTCGAGCAACGCCACGGTCAGCCCCTGTCGGGCCAGTTGCGTGGCGATGCCCAGGCCGATGCCGCGCGCGGCGCCGGTCACCACCGCGACGTGGGCGGGATCGAAGCGAGGGGTCGTGTCGGTTGCCATGTCAGACTCCCAGCAAGTGCACGGAGGAGGCGGCGTGGTCGACCCCCGCAATGCCGCCGCCGGTGCATTGGGTCAGGCCGACGCGGGCGTCCGCCACCTGCCGTTCGCCGGCGCGGCCCTGCAGCTGCCACAGGATCTCGACCATCTGCGCCACGCCGGTCGCGCCCAGCGGATGGCCCTTGGCCAGCAGTCCGCCGCTCGGATTGACCGGCACGCGGCCCCCGAGCCGGGTGGCGCCGGAGCGCAACAGCGGCACGGCCTCGCCACGGGGGGCCAGTCCCAGCGCTTCGTAGTAGAGCAGTTCCGCGATGGTAAAGGCGTCGTGCAGCTCGACGACATCGACGTCTTCCGGGCCCAGGCCCGCCTGCTGGTACGCCAGCCGCGCGGCGCGCGCGGTGATCTCCGCGTCCAGGATGTCGTCGTCGGCGCCCTCGCGCATGCCGGACACCACCACCGACGACAGCAGCTTGACCGGACGCGGCTGCGCCGGCCGCCGCGTGCCGAGCACCAGCGCAGCCGCCCCATCGACCTGCGAGGGGCAGCACTGCAGCAGCGTCAGCGGATCGGCGATCATGCGCGAGCCGAGTACCTCTTCGACCGTCGTGGTGCTGCGCTGCTGGGCATACGGATTGAGCGAGCCGTGATGGCGGTTCTTGACCGCGACCTGCGCCAGGTCGGCGGGCGAGGCGTCGCGCTCGTGCAGAAAGCGCGTGCCGCGCATCGCATAGACGGCGGGCAGCACCATGCCGGCCCGTGCGTACAAGTCGGTCTTGTGGTCGTTGCGCTGCAGCGGAATGGTGCCGCCGCCGAGCGCCGTCAGTTGCTCGATGCCGACGACCAGCACCGTGTCGTACTGCCCGGCCAGCAGCGCATGCCGCGCCAGATGGACACCGGTTGCCCCGCTGGCGCAGGCGTTCTCGACGTTATAGACGGGGATGCCCTTGAGCCCGAGATCGCGCACGATCAATTGGCCGAGGATCATGCCGCCCAGCACGTTGGCGCAATAGACGGCCTGGATCCGGCCCGCGGGCACGTCGGCGTCGGCCAGCGCCTTCAGGATGGCCTGTTGCGCCAGTTCGGGGGCGAGTATGCCGGGATGGCGGCCGAATGGCGTCATCGCGCCGCCATGGAGATAGATGTCCTGCATCTTGCTTGCCTTCTTCGGTTGCGTTTGCGTTTGCGGTTGCGGTGGCGGTCGCGGCCGGGTCAGGGCCGGACGGCCTCGAAGACGTAGCCGAGTTCGTCATCGCGGCGCGGCACATAGCGGTCGCCGATGGCCGGACGGTCGTTGCCGGCCAGCCTTCCGAACAGCCGCACCGGACCGGTGAAGTCCACATAGCCGACCGCATAGGGCGCCAGCCCGGTCTTCGGCGCCGGATGGATGATCGTGAAGCTGTAGACCACGCCGGTGCCGGCGATGGTGACCGGGTCGTGGGCGGCGGCGAGCGGCGAGTGGTCCGGCAGCGCGGGAAAGATCCATTCGCCGGTGGCGCGCTCGCGCGAGGCAAGCAGATGGGGGATGGGTTCCGTAGTCCAGAGCAGGTCCGACACGGTTGTCTCCTGTGATGGTTGGCCTTGGCGTAATGGTTGTCGCCCGCGCCGGACCCGACAAACGATATTTCCGGCGCTTTCGCTTGAGAAAATATCAAGCGAAAGCGCCGGGCTGGGGTATGTATTGCGATCGCGGTGGGGCCGGCGAGCCG
>NZ_AMPR02000064.1:0-11246 GCF_000307735.3 Cupriavidus sp. HPC(L)
GCGCCAGCGCCAGCAGCGCCAGCGCGGCACGCGGGTCGGCCACGGCGGCGAGCGCGGTCACGCGCGCACGGGGCGCCGGGTACAGCTTCATCACCGCCGCGGTGATCACGCCCAGCGTGCCTTCCGCACCGATGAACAGGTCGCGCAGGTCGTAGCCGGTGTTGTCCTTGCGCAGGCCGCGCAGGCCGTTCCAGACTTCGCCGCTGGCGGTCACGACCTCGAGCCCGAGGCACAGCTCGCGCGTATTGCCATAGCGCAGCACGCCGGTGCCGCCGGCATTGGTGGCCAGGTTGCCGCCGATCGTGCAGCTGCCTTCCGCGGCCAGGCTCAGCGGAAACAGCCGCTCGTGCTCGGCGGCGGCCTGCTGGACCTGCTGCAGGATCGCGCCGGCCTCGACCGTGATCGTGTTGTTCAGCGGATCGACCTGGCGGATGCGGTTCAGGCGCTTCAGCGACAGCACCACCGAAGGCTGTGCGCCGTCAGGCGTCGCGCCGCCGCACAGGCCGGTATTGCCGCCCTGCGGCACGATCGCGATCTGGTGCGCGTGGCAGGCGCGCACCGCGGCGGCCACTTCGTCGGTGGTGCCCGGCAGCAGCACGGCCAGCGCATCGCCGGTATAGCGGCGGCGCCAGTCGGTCAGATAGGCCGCCTTGTCCTCGGCTTCGGTCAGCACATGCGTCGGCCCCAGCGCGGCGCGGCACAAAGACAGGAAGGAGTGGAGGCGGGCGTCGGTCGGGGCTTGCGTCATGGCGTTGGCGGTCGGGTCGGGTCGGAGGAAGCGTCGATGGGAGCGCCGATAAAGACGGCGCGGCGGTTCAGTGCCGTGCCTGCGTGGAAGCCGCTGCGTCGGCCTGGGTTTTGGCCTGCGCACGCGCACGGCGCTTGTACGGGCGCAGATAGAAGATGGTCGCGAAGAAGAACAGCACGGTCAGCGCGACCTCGCACCACGCCAGCCACGACGACGGCGCGCGATCGCTGGTGGCGCGCACGACCCCTTCGGTGAAATACAGCAGGATCAGCATCGACGACCACTGCATCGTGTAGCGGTTGCGCGTCAGCATGCCGCGCAGCGGCAGCAGCAGCGGCACGAACTTGACGATCAGCCAGGAGCCGCCCGGCCGCAGCGGGGCGAGGAACCATTCCCAGGCGATCGACAGCGCGATCAGCGCGAGCAGGCTGGCGATGCTCAGCCGGTACAGCAGCGGGCTGTGCAGCGCGGCGTCGTCGCGCGGGTCGGCCGGGTTCATCGCGACGCTCCGTTGGCGGAGGCGTGGTCGGCAAGCCGCAGCGCGGTCTGTGCCAGCCGCTTGCCCATCGCGATGGCCAGCGCCGATTCGTCTTCGCTGACCGGCCGGCTGTTGTCGCCGAGCGCGTGATGGCTCGGCCCGTAAGGCGTGCCGCCGCCCACGGTCGTCATCAGCCCGCGTTCGCTGTAGGGCAGTCCCATCACCAGCATGCCGTGATGCAGCAGCGGCAGCATCATCGACAGCAGCGTGGTTTCCTGGCCACCATGCAGGCTGCCGGTCGAGGTGAACACGCAGGCCGGCTTGCCCGTCAGCGTGCCCGACAGCCATTCGGCGATGGTGCCGTCGAGGAAGTACTTCATCGGCGCCGCCATGTTGCCGAAGCGGGTCGGGCTGCCGAGCGCCAGGCCGATGCACTCGTGCAGGTCGCGCAGTTCGACATAGGGCGGGCCGTCGGCGGGGATGTCCGGCGCGGTGGCCTCGCACACCGTCGAGACCGGCGGCACCGTGCGCAGCCGCGCGTGGGCGCCGGGCACGCTGTCGATGCCGGTGGCGATCAGTTCGGCGAGCTTGCGGGTGCTGCCGTGACGGCTGTAGTAGAGGACCAGGATGTCGGACATGAGGGCGGAAGGGCAGGCAGGAACGGGACGGGCGTTACATTGCGCGCAACATGCGCTGCGGCGCGCGCGGCGATCCGCGCTTGGGCGCATGGGCATCCCATGCAGGGCAACCGGCGTATTATAGTGGCGGGCTCGGCGCCCGCCGCCCTGGAGTTTGTCCCGCATGTCCCATCCGAGTCTCCTGTCCCGCAGCACCAACCGTCTCGCGCGCTTGCGCCGCGAATGGAACTGGCAGAAGCTGCGTGCGCTGCTGCGCTATGCCGCGCGGCGCGCAGGCGAGGACCGCCTGCCGCAGGTCGCGGCCAGCCTGACCTTCACGACCGTGCTGTCGGTGGTGCCGGTGCTGACGGTCGCGTTCGCGCTGCTCGCCGCGTTCCCGATGTTCGCGAACTTTCGCAACGCGATCGAAGGCTTCCTGTTCCAGAACCTGATTCCCGGCAATCTGACCGATTCGATCACCGGCTATCTGGGGCAATTCGCGCGCAATGCCAAGGGCCTGACCGCGGTCGGCCTGGTCGGCCTGATGGTCACCGCGGTGCTGACGATGCTGACGGTCGAGGACGCGCTCAATGCGATCTGGCGCGTCAAGCAGAAGCGGCGCTTCGCGCAGCGCGTGCTGGTGTTCTGGGCGGTGCTGACGTGCGGCCCGGTGCTGATCGGCGGCAGCCTGTCGATCAGCTCGTACCTGATCTCGATCTCCGCCGGCTATGTCGGCACGATGCCGTTCGGCGTCGGCTTTGCGGTCAGCCTCGCTCCGGTGCTGCTGTCGGCGATCGCCTTCGCCTTGCTCTATACGGCCGTGCCCAACGCCTATGTCGAATGGCGCGATGCCATTCTCGCGGGGCTGGTGGCGGCGCTGGCATTCGAGCTGTCCAAGCGCGGCTTCGGCTATTTCGTCACGCGCTTCCCGACCTATACCGCGGTCTACGGTGCCTTCGCCGCGCTGCCGATCTTCCTGCTGTGGATCTACCTGAGCTGGCTGGTGACGCTGCTCGGCGCCACCATCGCGGCCAACCTGCCGGTGGTGCGGCAGGGCTACTGGCGCCGCCGCACCTTTGCCGGTAGCGAGTTCTACGATGCGCTGGGCGTGCTGTACGTGCTCTACCGCGCGCGCGAGCAGGCGCCGCGCAGCGTCGGCGAACTGGACCTGGGCCGCAAGCTGCGGGTCGAGGCCGATTATCTGGCGGTGCTGCTGGGCAAGCTCAATGCGATGCATCTGGTCGGCAAGCTGCAGCACCATCGCGGCCAGGCGCACTGGGCGCTGCTGTGCGACCCGGCGCGCGTGCCGCTGCGGCTGCTGCACGACCGGCTGGTGCTGAACCTGCCGCGGCTGCCGCGCACCGCGGTGGCGCAGCTGCTCCACGGCGCCGACGCGTTGCGCGGCGTGCTGGAGAACCCGATGCTCGACAAGACGCTGCAGGAGATCTTCGACACCGGCGCGATGTCGCCACCGCAGACGCCGCAGACGCCGGCGGGTGAGGGGCAGCGCCGCACGCTCGAGGTGGTCCCGCCCGGCTGGCACGGGCAGGTCTGAGGGGGGATATCGCGTCGTTCCCGCGGACGCGGAAACCCAGCGTCTTTTCAAGCCACTGGGTCCCCGCTTTCGCGGGGACGACGGTGTGGGCGATTAACCGCCGCTCGCCATCACGCGCCGCGCAAAGCCCGCCAGCGCGTCCAGCACCTCGTCGGGCTTCTCGCCCATGATCGCGTGGCCGCAGGGCACTTCGACCACGCTGGCGCGCGGCATCGTCGACGCCAGCGCGCGGGCCGAGCGCGCCGGCGTCATCATGTCCTTGCTGCCGATCACGACCAGCGCCGGACACTGCAGGCCCGCCGCGGCGCGCTCGCCGTTGGCGTAGGCGTTGCAGGCGGCAAAGTCGGTATGGAACACCTGGCCCTGCGGATTGCGGCGGCCGACCCGTTCCATCAGCCGCTGGCCAACGCCATGCATCCAGAAGCCAGGACCGGGCGCCGACGGCTTGTTGGCCAGGCTCGAATGCGACCACGCATTGACCATCGCGATGGCCTCGTGCTCGCGGTTCTGCGCGGCATCGAGCAGCGCGTCCGACACCTTCATCGGATAGGCGGTCGCCAGCATGCCGATCGCGCGCACCGCGCCGGCATGGCGCGCCGCGCATTCGAGCGCGATCAGCGAGCCCATGCTGTGGCCGAACACCAGCGCGGGCTGCCCGACGCCGGCCGCTCGCAGCAGCGCGGCGATCCAGTCGGCCATCTGCTCGACCGTGGCCAGCGGCGGCCCCTCGCTGCGGTTGTGGCCGGGCAGGTCCACGGCCAGCACCGAATAGCCGTGATGCGCGAACCAGCGTGTCTGCAGGCCCCAGACGCTGTGGTCGTTCTGGGCGCCGTGCACGAACACGGCGCAGGGCAGGGCGGGATCGAAGGGTTTGCCGCCGGTATAGGCGTAGGCCCGCTGGCCATCGACGTTCAGGTACATCAGGCGTTCCCTCCGTTGGTCTTGTTGCCGGCAGTGCCGCTGCCACCGCCGCTGCCTTTCTCCATCGACTTCTGCGCCGCCTTCAGTCCGCGCTTCAGGTCATCGATCAGGTCGTCCGGATCTTCGAGGCCGATCGACAGCCGGATCGTGCCCTCGGCGATGCCGGCCGAGCGCAGCGCCGCGGCATCCATGCGGAAGTGCGTGGTCGAGGCGGGATGGATCACCAGCGAGCGCGCGTCGCCGACATTGGCCAGATGCGAGAACAGCGTCAGGCTTTCGATGAAGCGCTGGCCGGCGGCGCGGTCGCCCTTCAGGTTGAAGCTGAACACCGCGCCGCAGCCGCGCGGCAGCAGCCGTTTGGCGATGGCATGGTCCGGGTGCGATTCGAGCTCGGGGTAGGCCACCGACTCGACCATCGGGTGCGAGACCAGGAACTGCACCACGCGGCGCGCGTTGTCGATATGGCGCGCCATCCGCAGCGGCAGCGTCTCGATCCCCTGCAGCAGCTGCCACGCCGCCATCGGGTTCATGCAGGCGCCAAAGTCGCGCAGGCCCTCGCGGCGCGCGCGCAGCAGGAAGGGCGCGACGGTGCTCTCCTCGGTGAAGACCATGTTGTGGAAGCCCGCATACGGCTCCGACAGCTCGGGAAAGCGCCCGGATGCCTCGAAATCGAAGTTGCCGCCTTCGGCCAGCACGCCGCCGATGGTGGTGCCATGGCCGCCGAGGAACTTGGTCGCCGAGTGGTAGAGGAGCGCCGCGCCGTGCGCGAACGGCTGCAGCAGATAGGGCGTGGTGAAGGTCGAGTCGACCAGCAGCGGAATGCCATGTTCGTCGCCCAGCTGGGCCAGCGTCGGGACGTCCAGCACGTCCAGGCCCGGATTGCCGAGCGTCTCGCCGAACAGCAGCCGGGTCTCGGGCCGGATCGCGGCGCGCCAGGCGTCGATGTCGCGCGCCTGCACGAAGGTGGTCTCGATGCCGAAGCGGCGCAGCGTGTAGTGCAGCAGATTGTGCGAACCGCCGTACAGCGCGGACGAGGCGACGATATGCGAGCCGGCGCCCATCAGCGTGGCGATCGCCAGATGCAGCGCGGCCTGGCCCGACGCCGTGGCGATCGCGCCGACGCCGTTCTCGAGCGCGGCGACGCGCTCCTCGAACACGGCCACGGTCGGATTCGAGATGCGCGAATAGACGTGGCCGGCGCGCTCCATGTTGAACAGCGAGGCGGCGTGCTCGCTGTCGCGGAACACGAAGGAGGTGGTCAGGTGGATCGGCGTGGCCCGCGCCCCGGTGGCGGGGTCGGGCGCGGCGCCGGCGTGCAGCGCGAGGGTATCGAAACGGGTATCGGACATGGTCTCTTTCGTGTCTCCTTGCATCGTGGTTCCAGCGAAGCCGTCTGACAGCGGCCGGTACCGGCACGCTTGCGCGGGGCGAACGTCCGGCGGCATGCGGATGTGCCGGCCTGCATCGTAGCATTGGCCGCCGGCGGCGGACCGCGCGGCGCCGAAGGGCTCCGGCTTTACTTGGGCGCCCGCTTTCGGCTAGCATCGGCCCATCTATCGCGGATGGCGCGCAAAGCCTGCGCAGCCACGCGGTTCGGGCGGTTCAGGCAGGCGATGCCCGCCGCACCGGCATCATCGAGGGGAGACCATTATGAAAGTCAGCGACATCCTGCAGATCAAGGGCAATACGCTCTATACCGTCAAGCCGGATACGTCACTGCTGGAGGCGGTCACCACGATGGCCGAGCGCGACATCGGCTCGCTCGTCGTGATGGAGTACGGCGAGCTGGTCGGCATGCTGACCTTCCGCGAGATCATCCAGACGCTGGCCTCGAACAACGGCAATGTCGGCAACGCGACGATCCGCCGCGTGATGGACGACGCGCCGCTGACCTGCACGCCCGAGACCGACGTCAACGAGGTCCGCCGGATGATGCTCGAGCGCCATGCCCGCTATATGCCGGTGCTCGACAGCCGCACGCTGATGGGCGTGATTTCGTTCTACGACGTGGCCAAGGCCGTGGTCGAGGAGCAGAGCTTCGAGAACCGGATGCTGAAGGCCTATATCCGCGACTGGCCGGAAGAGAAGGCCAGCTGAAGCGGTCCCGCCGGCGAGGGGCGGGCCATCGCGGTGCCGCCCGCCCGGCTCCCACCTGTTCGAATCCCGACTCCGCGTCCGCGATCGCGCCTGGACGTTCTGCGCCACCGTTGGCGCCACCCTCCGCGCCATTCCCCGATCCATGAGCCAATCGAGCCAGTCCCGCCTGCTGCGCGAGCGCCGTTTTGCGCCGTTCTTCTGGACCCAGTTCCTGGGCGCGATGAACGACAACGTGTTCAAGGTCGCGTTCACCTCGCTGGTGACCTACCAGACCGCGCGCTTCGAGGGCGTGGACGGGGCCAGCGCGGCCTTCCTGATCTCGGCGATCTTCATCGCGCCGTTCGTGCTGTTCTCCGCCACCAGCGGGCAGATCGCCGACAAGATCGAGAAGTCGCGGCTGATCCGCTTGGTCAAATCGCTCGAGATCGCGATCATGCTGGTCGGGCTGGCGGGCTTCGCCTGGTATAGCGCGCCGCTGCTGTACCTGACGACCTTCCTGATGGGCCTGCATTCGACGCTGTTTGGCCCGGTCAAGTACGCCTACCTGCCGCAGCACCTGGAAGATAGCGAGCTGGTTGGCGGCAACGGGCTGGTCGAGATGGGAACCTTCGTCGCGATCCTGCTCGGCACCGTGCTCGGCGGCGAGTTGGCGGCGGTGGGCGGAGCGGCGGCACGGCAAGGCATTCCCGCCACGCTCTATATCGGCGCGGCCTGCGTGGCGCTGGCGATCGCTGGCCGCGTGGCGGCGTCGCGCGTGCCCTTGTCGCCGGCGCCGCAACCGGACCTGAAGCTGAACTGGAACCCGGTGACCGAGACCTGGCGCAACCTGATGCTGGCCCGCGAGAGCCGTACCGTGTTCCTGAGCCTGCTGGGCATCTCGTGGCTGTGGTTCCTGGGCGCGACCTTCCTGACCTCGTTCTTCGCGTTCGCCAAGACCGTGCTCGGCGGCGACCAGAGCGTGGTGACGCTGCTGCTGGCGGTGTTCTCGGTTGGCATCGGCGTCGGCTCGCTGCTGTGCGAGCGGCTGTCGGGCCGGCATGTCGAGCTGGGCCTGGTGCCGTTCGGCTCGATCGGCATGACGGTGTTCGCGATCGATCTGTACTTTGCCAGCCGCGGCCAGGCGCCGGCGGCGCTGAGCGGCATCGCCGCCTTCATCGCCGAGCCCGCGCACTGGCGCGTGCTGGCCGACCTGTTCCTGCTGGCGATGTTCGGCGGCTTCTACAGCGTGCCGCTGTACGCGCTGATCCAGAGCCGCAGCGCGCCGACGCATCGCGCGCGGATCATCGCCGCCAACAACATCCTGAACAGCCTGTTCATGATCGCCTCGGCGCTGCTGGCGATGGCGATGACCGGCGCGGGCTACAGCATCCCCGAGCTGTTCCTGGCCGTCGGGCTGCTCAATGCCGCGGTGGCGATCTACATCTATTCGCTGGTGCCGGAATTCCTGCTGCGCTTCGTCGCCTGGATCCTGGTGCATACGGTGTACCGGCTCAAGCGGATCCACACCGACCGGATTCCGGCCGAGGGGCCGGCGGTGCTGGTCTGCAATCACGTCAGCTTCGCCGATGCGGTGGTGCTGATGGCGGCGAGCCCGCGGCCGGTGCGCTTCGTGATGGATCACCGGATCTTTCGCGTGCCGCTGCTGTCGTGGTTCTTCCGGCAGGCGCGCGCGATCCCGATCGCCCCGGCGCATGAAGACCCGCAGACGCTGAAGCACGCCTACGACGAGGTCGCGCGGGCGCTGGCCGCCGGCGAACTGGTCTGCATCTTCCCGGAGGGCAAGATCACCGCCAGCGGCGACATCAATCCGTTCAAGCAGGGCGTGCAGCAGATCGTGCGCCGCACGCCGGTGCCGGTGGTGCCGATGGCGCTGCGCGGCCTGTGGGGCAGCTTTTTCTCGCGCAAGGGCGGGGCGGCGATGACGCGGCCGTTCCGGCGCGGCATCCTGAGCCGGCTCGAACTGGTGGTCGGCGAGCCGATCGCGCCGGAGCAGGCCACCCCCGAAGGCCTGCAGCAGGTGGTGCAGGGGCTGCGCGGCGAATGGCGATAGGCGAGGGCCCGCGGCGTCCGAGCCGGCGCCGCAGTGCGGTGCCGTCCAGTGTCACATCAGGCCGTACAATGTAGGCCTTTCCCAATTCCTGCGTGGTTTTCATCATGTCCGGCAATACCCTCGGCCTGCTCTTCACAGTCACCACCTTCGGCGAGTCGCACGGACCCGCCATCGGCGCGGTGGTCGATGGTTGCCCGCCGGGCATGAGCCTGAGCGAGGCCGATATCCAGGGCGACCTGGACCGCCGCAAGCCGGGCACGTCGCGCCACGTGACGCAGCGCAAGGAGCCGGACCAGGTCGAGATCCTGTCGGGCGTGTTCGAGGGCAAGACCACCGGCACGCCGATCTGCCTGCTGATCCGCAATACCGACCAGCGCAGCAAGGACTACGGCAATATCGTCGAGACCTTCCGCCCGGGCCACGCCGATTACACCTACTGGCAGAAATACGGCATCCGCGACCATCGCGGCGGCGGCCGCTCGTCGGCCCGGCTGACCGCGCCCGTGGTGGCCGCCGCGGCGGTCGCGCGCAAATGGCTGCGCGAGCAGTACGGCACCGAGATCCGGGGCTATATGTCGCAGCTGGGCGAGATCCAGGTGCCGTTTACCGACTGGGCGGAAGTGCCGCGCAACCCGTTCTTCGCCGCCGACGCCAATATCGTTCCCGAGCTGGAGACCTATATGGACGCGCTGCGCCGCGACGGCGATTCGGTCGGCGCGCGCATCGAGGTGGTGGCCAGCGGCGTGCCGGTGGGTCTGGGCGAGCCGCTGTTCGACAAGCTCGATGCCGATATCGCGCACGCGATGATGGGCATCAATGCGGTCAAGGGCGTCGAGATCGGCGCCGGCTTCGCCAGCGTGGCGCAACGCGGCAGCGTCCATGGCGACGAACTGACCGCGGCGGGCTTTCGCACCAACAATGCCGGCGGCGTGCTGGGCGGCATCTCGACCGGCCAGGACATCACCGTGTCGCTGGCGATCAAGCCGACCTCGAGCATCCGCACGCCGCGCGAATCGATCGACAAGGCGGGGCAGGCCGCCACGGTCGAGACCTTCGGCCGCCACGACCCGTGCGTGGGCATCCGGGCGACGCCGATCGCCGAGGCGATGCTGGCGCTGGTGCTGATGGACCACGCGCTGCGCCATCGCGCGCAATGCGGCGACGTGCGGGTGGAGACGCCGCGTATCCCGGCGCAGGCGCCGAAGGGACAGGGCTAAGCGGCGGGGTTTCCCCTCTCTCCCGCTGGCGGGAGACGGTCCCAAGGCGCAGGGCGGAGCGGCAGGTTTTCGCCCCCTCTCCCGCTTGCGGGAGAGGGGCGGGGGAGAGGGCAAGGGGCGTCACCAGTGGCTGACCACGCTGGTCTTGCAACTGCCCGTGCCCTCTCCCCCAACCCCTCTCCCGCCAAAGCGGGAGAGGGGAGCTTGATTCCGGGCGCGTCGCCTCTATCCGGCGATCGCCGCCACCCTCTCTCCAGTCCTATCCCGCGATCGCGGCCACCGCCTCCCCAATCGCCAGCGACGCCGTCAGCCCCGGCGATTCGATGCCGAACAGATTGACCAGCCCGGGCACGCCGTGCACGGCCGGACCGTCGATGCGGAAGTCCGCGGCCGGCTCGCCCGGGCCGCTGATCTTCGGGCGGATGCCGGCATAGCCCGGCTGCAACGCCCCGTCCGCCAGCGCCGGCCAGTAGCGCCGCACCTCGTCATAGAAGCTGTCGGCATCGTGCGGATCGACGCCATATTCGATCTCGTCGATCCATCGCACATTCGGGCCGAAACGGGCCTGGCCGCCCAGGTCCAGCGTCAGATGCACGCCAAGCCCGGCCGCCTCGGGCACCGGGTAGATCAGCCGCGAGAATGGCGCCCGGCCGGCCAGCGTGAAATAGCACCCCTTGGCGTAGAACTGCGGCGGGACATGCGCCGCCGGCATGCCTTCGATCCGGCGGGCCAATTCCGGGGCCGTCAGCCCTGCCGCATTGACGACGGTGCGGGCCAGCAGCGTGGTCGCGGTGTCGCCGCCGACTTCCAGCACGATGCCGTCGGTGGTGACGGCGCCGGCCTGCACCGGCGAACACACCGCAAGCATCGCGCCGGCCCGCTCGGCATCGCCCAGCAACGCCAGCATCACGCCGTGGCTGTCGACGATCCCGGTCGACGGCGACAGCAGCGCCGCCTCGCACTGCAGATTCGGCTCGAGTTCCAGCGCCTGTTCGCGCGACAGCAGCCGCAGATCGCCGACGCCGTTGGCGGCGGCCTTTGCCCGGATGCCTTCGAGTGTGGCGACCTGGGCCGCGCTGGTCGCGACGATCAGCTTGCCGCAACGCTGGTGCGCGATCTGGTGGCTGGCGCAATAGTCGTACAGCATCGCCTTGCCGCGCACGCACAGCCTGGCCTTCAGCGAGCCGGCCGGGTAGTAGATGCCTGCGTGGATCACCTCGCTGTTGCGCGCGCTGGTGATCGTGCCGAAGGTGTTCTCCGCCTCCAGGATCACCACCTCGCGCCCCTGCTGCGCAAGCGCCCGCGCGACCGCCAGGCCCACCACGCCGGCGCCGATTACCACGCAATCCACTGTTTCCATCGTTGCTTCCCTTGCTTTGCTTGCTTCTTCGTTGCTTCTTCGTTGCTTCTTCGAGGGAGCCAATGCGGGACAGCGACTGCGATCGCGCTACCGGCTTCCTCGTCTTTTGCGGTCAATCCAGTTCGAGCCCCATGCGCGCCGCGGCCGCCTCCAGATGCCGGCGCGCCGCCTGCCGTGCCGCTCCGGCATCGCCGGCGGCGATC
>NZ_AMPR02000063.1:0-11266 GCF_000307735.3 Cupriavidus sp. HPC(L)
GACGGCTGCGTCACGGCCTTGGGCTGGCGCGACATCTGGCTGCCGCTGCCGCGCTCCGATTCAGTGGGCACATTCGCCGGCTGGGCGGCGGCGGTGGCGGCCCATGCCGTGCCGAGCGCCAGCAACGCCGCGCAAACACCATGTCGATGGAACAGCATGATTTCTCTCCTCGCAGGGGGATCTCGACATGGACAAGCACAACGCGGGCCAAGGTAGGCCCCTCAAAACTAAAGCGTGCGAATCGAACTTAACAGTTCGGTAACACTTCGGCCAACACTCCTGATCAGTATCGGCGAGCGAGCCGGTACTGGCACCGCCAGGGCCTGGCGGTCCGATCGATCCCTTCGACAGGAGCCATCATGACCGGCACGCCTACCGCCATTTCGCCCGCGGTCGTTGACCACCGGCCGCCGCGGGAGGCGGATACCGTTCCCCTGGGCAACGCTGCGACGATGGCGGTGCAGGCCGGCGGCAGCGCTGTCCGCCTGCGATGTCACCCTTCGCCAACCAGGCCGTTTCCATCGCGGTCGTCGGCAGACCGGGTGTCGGGCGCATGGCATGCGGTCGTGTCCCTTCTGCGGCGCAATTCGCCGACGGCGATGAAGCGGTGCGCCAGTTCGGAATCGCGTACGAGTCCGGACAAGCCGTGCCGTGCCGGTGGCGGCATCCGCCCGGCCGCGGCAGACCGGCCCCCGCAGGCAGCGCAGCCTGCCTCGTGGTCTCTGCTGCTCGATCTTCCCTTCGAGCTGCTGTGCGAGGTGCTGGCAAAGGTGCCGGCTTGCGAGCGGCATTTCGCGTTCAGTGGATCGCCGCTGTCCGCCACATGCCGGTCCTTCCATCTGGCGTGCAACACCATCTCCACGATGCGGCAATACCAGGACGAAGATGCCATCGCCCGGCGTATCGCTGGCATGCGGCGGCCCGATCAGGTCCGGTCGACCACCGACGTGCTGGCCATGCAGCCGCCCTCGATACGGGAGTGGGCCATGAAAGCGATCGTGTCGATGGCGGGCGCGATGTCCCCGGAGGACAGGCGGTACCTGATCGTCGCGGCGCTCGAGCGGGCGCGAGAACACTCCGAATCGTGGGCTCTCGAGTTGATGCGCCATTTCGCCCGCTGGATACCGCATGACGACACCGCGTCTCTCGACATGCTGACCGACTCTGCCGTTCGGCTGCCGCCAGGCAACGACGAGATCCGCCTCGCCAGATCGCGCGTTCTTGCGCAGCTGGCGCAGAGAATCAATCCCGCCGACGTGCCCGGATCGGTCCGGCGGTGGGAAACGATCTATCGGGCCATGCCGCCCGATCTGCACGGCGAGGACTATGTCGCGCTGCGCGGGCTACGTCAGGCGCTGAGCCATCTCGGCAACGACTTCGACGCCGCCTTCACGATCGGCGATCCGACGGACCTGCTGATCGATTTGCTGTCCCGGCTCGGCCAGTTGCGCGCAGCGGGATCGGATCTCCATATGGCTGCCTGCGGCGACGAAGAGCTCGGCTGTCTGCCGCTGTCCGTGCCTGGCGCCGGGCCGTCGGCCTCGCGGCTGCGCGCCTGGACCGGCGTCAAGGCCAGGGCCGTACCGCAGGCCGATCGATTGCCTGCCCATATGGTCTAGTCCGCCAGTCCGCGCGCGAGGTTGCCGACGCGGCGGCCAACGCGGTCCGGACATGCGCCTTCCCTGAAGCACCGCAGATCACTGGAGGAAACCATGCCGATCAACGCGTATGGTTCGGTTCTACATGAGGCATCGCCTCCGCGCCTGGAACACGACGCCGGAAATCGGGAATCGATGGCCAGCGGTTCCGGCCGCCAATGGCCTCCGGCCTTCGCGACGCACGCCAGGCTGTCCCGGTCGAGGGAATGGCACCTGCTCAACGAGGTCACGTACGCGGTGTGGGGAGGTGCGACGACGGGAAGAGCCGGGCTGCAGGTCGGCGCGTTCGTCACCGGGAAAATCGACACGCTGTCCATCACGTCCGTCGCGCCCGCGACCAGCGAGGCCGGCGTTGCCGGCGCCGTCTTCGCCGTCGTCGAAGCGGCCGGGGTGTTGCACCTGACATGGAAGGCGGGCTGGAAAAAGGCGGCGCTGGACGAATGCAAACGGCAACACGCCCAGGGTCATGCCCGGTTCGTCCAGGCCGATACCGGGCGGCAGGGCCGGATAGGTTGGCTGCTGGCCAGGCAGCAGGAATTGCAGGCGCCTTTGCGCGGTTTGCCGGCCGGCGAAGGGGGCAATCCGTTGTTGCCGCCGGCCCGGCATGTGCCCGATGCCGGCGGTCCGCCGAGGATGCTGGCCGATATCGCGCTCGAACTGCGGGACGTCAGGATCGGGCTCGAGAAGCAGGCGCTGGACCTGAACAACGACCTCGAACACTACGCCCTGTACGAGCAGGCGGCGAACGAACTGGGGCAGGCGGATGACAATATCCGGACGATGGGCGTGGCCGCCGCGCGTGACGTCGTCATTCAGTTGGGCGGCAGCGGATGCACCGTTGCCTCGGCGGTCGGAAGGGCCGGCGTTCCCGGCGTGGACATGGCGGCGGTCGGCATCGCCGGTGGCGTGTTCAGCGTGGCGATGGGTGTGCTGCAGATGGCAGCCGGGTTGCTGAGCTGGTATCAATCCGCGCGCCGGCTCGACGATCTTCGCGCAGCGCGTGCGCGCGCGTCGGAGTGGCTGACGCCAGACCATCGACTGCAGCGCACGGCCGCCATCGCCGATGCGTTCTACGAAGCGGCGCGCAGCGAACCGGCGGAGCCGGCGCAACGGGAACAACGTTCGCAGCAGGCGCTACAGGCGGAACTGGCCAGACGGGCGGACATCGAGCGCGCCAACGAACTGATCGACATCCTGATGCATCACCGCGAGCAGGCGTTCCAGGCCATCGAAGCGGCGGAGCGGAGCAAGATCTGGTGGTCCAGGGTCCGCACGATATACGGTGCGGTCTCCGTCGGCATCGGTGTCGCCGCGATCGTGGCCACGACGGTATTCGCGCTGATACCACCGGTGGGCATCATCGTCGGCGCCGTCGCGCTGCTTGCGGGTACGGCGTGGCTGCTGGTTGCCTGTGTACGCCTCTATCGGGACCGGAGCCTTGGTCGCGCGGAAGCGGCGCGAGATCGACAGGCGCGCGCGCAGGCGCAGCAATTCGCCGATGCCGGGCGCGACCCCAACGCGGAAGACCTGCGCGGCAACCGCCTGCTGGCCATCGACGTGCTGCTGCACACCTTGCTCGATCACGAGCACCCGGTCGCCAGAGGCGCACTGTGGGAGATCCTGGCCGCGCTCGAGATGGACCGCGCCCTGATGCACGCACTGGAGCTGCGCTCGTCCGTGCGGCTCGACGCCGTCTACGCCGATGACCGCCGTACCCTGATCGAAAGGACGCGGTGCTGCGCCTCTGCCACCGAAGAGGCGGCACTGAGGAAGATGATCGACGGCATGAGCGTGCGCAGCGATGACGCGGTGCTCGGGCTGCTGCGGCAGCTGTTCCAGGACTTCATCGAAGGCAAGACGCCGATGCGGCTGGAGTACCAGCGCCGCACCGGCGTCTTCGCGTATCTGGGCGGGAAACTGCCTGCCGGCCTGCGCCGCTGGCTGGGGCTGGGCGGGGCCGACGCGGCACGGCGAGCGCCAGTGCCGACGACCATCAGGCCTCCGATGGTGCCGGCAATGGTGCCGCCGATGGTGCCGACGATGGTGCCGACGATGGTGCCCGCCACCGAGGCGACGGAGCGGACCCCCTTGGTCGCGGCGGCGGCAATGCCGATGCCGGCCGAACCCTCGCCCGTTCGCGTTCGCTGACGCCGCGCCGGACCGGCCAGGCCGGCCGGCCGATCAGGCGTTCGTGCGGAACGGGTGGTACTGATACAGCCAGGTCTCCGACAGCGGCTTGCCGTTCAGGCGCAGGAACAGCCGCATGTCGACCGGCTCGTCGCCGTCGACGGTCAGGTCGAACTGCGCGCGCCAGTGGCCCGGTACGCCGTTGGGCACGGCCTCGGTGAAGATGTACGAGAACTTGCCGCGCGAGGCCCACAGCACGGCCTCGGGCTTGGTGCCGAACGGCAGGCCCTCGAGCGGCGCGCCCTTGAACTCGACCATGAACTTACGCACGCCCGGCGGGCGCGGCTGGCCGGGCTGGCCGCCGTTGCCCATGCGCGTGGCCACGCAGCGGGCCAGCGGCGTCGGATAGGGCTCGTCGGCCAGCCAGTGCAGGCGGTAGCGCAGGCGATAGGCGCTGCCGGCCTTGGCCGGCGCCTTCGGCACCCACATCGCGACGATATTGTCGTGAATCTCGTCATCGGTCGGGATCTCGATCAGCTGCACGGTGCCGGCGCCCCAGCCTTCGCGCGGCTCGACCCACAGGCTGGGCCGGCGCTCGTAGAAGACGCCGTCCTGGTAGTGGTCGAAATTGCGGTCGCGTTGCAGCAGGCCGAAACCGCGCGGGTTGTCGTCGCCGAACGCGGACGCGATGGTGCGCGGCGGATTGTTCAACGGGCGCCAGATGCGCTCGCCGGCGCCGGTCCACATCGCCAGCCCGTCGGAGTCGTGCACTTCGGGCCGCCAGTCGACGCCGGTGCGCTTGACCGACTCCGAGTACCAGAACATCGAGGTCAGCGGCGCCAGCCCCAGCCGGCCAACGTCCTTGCGCAGGAACAGCGCGCAGTCGACATCCATCACCACGCCCTTGGCGCGCTGCATCGTGAAGCGGTAGGCGCCGGTGACGCTCGGACCGTCGAGCAGCGCGTGCACGGTGACGGTATCGCTGCCGTCGCGCGGCGCCTCGAAATAGAAATGGGTAAAGGACGGGAATTCCTCGGGCTTGTCCGGCTGCGCGACATCGACCGCGATGCCGCGCGCCGACAGGCCGTACTGATACAGCTCGCCGATCGCGCGGAAGTACGAGGCACCGAGGAAGGCGACCCAGTCGTTCTTGCGCCAATCGAGCTTCTTCTGGTCGCCGAGGCGGCTCTCCTGGAAGCGGAAGCCGGCGAAGCCGCTGCCGCGCGGCAGCTTGCGCGCCGGGCTGTTGGCCGGCATGTCGAAATACGACTCGTCGTAGACGATCTCGCGCGCGGTGCCGCCGTTGTTCCTGGCGCCGCCGGTCTCGACCAGATGCATCCGTACCGGCACGCGGAAGAAGGTGCCCAAGTGGAAGAACGTCACCGGGAACTGGCCCGGGCCATCGGCGAACAGCGCGTCGTCGGTGCGATAGCGGATCTTGCCGTGTTCCTCGTAATCGATCCTGGCCAGGATGTCGGCCGGCGGCGAGGGCGGCGCGACATACGGCCGGCTTGCCATGGTGCGGGCCAGCTCGACCAGGCCCTCGTGGGTGAAGGGTTGGCCCTTGGCCAGCTTGATGCGGCCAGCGGCCAGCGCGGAAGCGGGAATGCCCAGTGCGGCGAGCGCAGCAGTGGCGGCGGCGGAGACCAGCACGGTCCGTCGGTTCATTTTCGGCATGCGGTGATTCGGCGTCTGGCGCCTTCAATGAAGTTGCAGAAAAGACGCCCGCTGGCGCAAAAAGTTCGACCGCTCCGTGGGGAAGCGGACGCCGCGGGCACGACAGAACGCAGCATGGTACCGCATGGTTCCGGCGCACTCGGCACTTGAAGACATGAGCAACGGACGCGGACAAGGAGCAGACGAGCCGCCGCTGAGACCGGGCTGAGACCTTGCCGGACGCTGGTTGGGAGGCTGCCTGGACCCTGCTGAACCTAGCTCGGACTTGCCCCGCACGCAAATAGAGGTTGTGATTCCGCGCTTGTGAAATATAGTATGTGATATATCAATTCACCAAAAAAGCACGGGAGACAGCCATCATGAAGGTATGTATCTACGGCGCCGGCGCCATCGGCGGCTATATCGGCGCGCAACTGGCCGGGGCGGGCGTCGACGTCAGCTTCGTCGCACGCGGGCCGCACCTGGCGGCGATGCAGGCAAACGGCGTCAAGCTGCTGATCGACGGCGAGGAACGGGTGCAGAAGGTGCGCTGCACGTCCGATCCGCGCGAGCTGGGGGAGCAGGACTATGTGTTCATCACGCTGAAGGCGCATTCGGTGCCGGGCGTGGTCGATCTGATGCAGCCGCTGCTGGGGGCGAACACGGCGATCGTCACCGGCGTCAACGGCATTCCCTATTGGTACTTCTATCGGCATGGCGGCGAGCTCGCCGGCACCACGCTGCAGAGCGTCGATCCGGGCGGCAGGCAATGGAGCGGCTTCGGGCCGGAGCGGGCAATCGGCTGCGTGCTGTATCCCGCCGCGGAGATCGCCGCGCCGGGCGTGATCCGCCACGTCTACGGCAAGAAATTCCCGCTCGGCGAGCCGGACGGCACGCGTTCGGAACGGGTGCTGCGGCTCAGCGAGGCGATGATCGCTGCCGACCTAGAGGCGCCGGTGCGCGAGGATATCCGCAACGAGATCTGGCTCAAGCTGTGGGGCAATCTGTGCTTCAACCCGATCAGCGCGCTGACGCACGCCACGCTGGACGTCATCACGTCCGACCCGGGCACGCGCGCGCTGTCGAGGCAGATGATGCTCGAGGCCAAGTCGATCGCCGAACGCTTCGGCGTGCATTTCCGCGTCGATGTCGAGCGGCGGATCGACGGCGCGGGGGCCGTGGGGGCGCACAAGACCTCGATGCTGCAGGACCTGGAGGCGGGCAGGGCGATGGAAATCGACCCGCTGCTGACCGTGGTGCAGGAGATGGGCCGGCTGGTGGAGCAGCCGACGCCGATGATCGACGCGGTGCTGTCGCTGATCAAGCAGCGCGAGCGGATGGCGCAGGCGGCGTGAGCGCGGCGGGGCCCGCCATGGCGGCCACCATGGCGCTGGCCGTGGTGACCGCCATGACGGTGACCATGGCCGGGGCGGTGCAACGGGTCGGTTGCGCCGCCGCCACGCCTGGACGATGCCGCCACATCGAACTGGCGGTGCACGCGTTCTGATATACCATATACAAAAATCGAAAGAGCGATCCCATGTCCGTGCAACCCGCGCAACGTCAAGCCGAGATGTCTTCCGCCACTGCCTCAGATGCGCCTCCCCCGGGCCTGGCGCTGTCGCTTCAGCCCATCAATGCCGGCGCGAGCCTGCGCGACCAGGCCTACGCGATGCTGCGGCAGGCGATCGCCGATGCCGACATCTACCAGTCGCGCGAGGAGATCCGGCTCGACGAGCGCGTGCTCAGCGAAGCGCTGGGCGTCAGCCGCACGCCGATCCGCGAGGCGATGACGCTGCTGGAGCAGGAAGGCTTCCTGCGCACGGTGCCGCGCCGCGGCATCTACATCATGCGCAAGACCAAGCGCGAGATCGTCGAGATGATCCAGATGTGGGCCGCGCTGGAGAGCATGGCCGCGCGCCTGGCGACGCTGCATGCCACCGACGAAGAAATCTCGCGCCTGCGGCATATGTTCGACAACTTCCGCGACACCACGCCGGCCGAGCATATCGAGGAATACTCGGACGCCAATATCGCGTTCCATCAGGCGATCGTGCAGCTGTCGAAGTCGCAGATCATCATGGACACGATCAAGAACATCTTCATCCACGTCCGTGCGATCCGGAAGATGACGATCTCGCAGAGCGACCGCGCCGCGCGCTCGATCGTCGACCATCTGCGCATCATCGAGGCGCTGGAAAAACGCGATACCGAACTGGCGGAACGGCTGGTGCGCCAGCATTCGCTGGACCTGGCCGACTACGTCGAGAAGAACTGCGATTTTCTCGACTGACGACGGCCCCGCGGCACGCGGCGCAAGCATCGAAGGCCGGCTCGCCGGCCTTTTTTCATGTCCCCGCCTGAATCATGTCTCCGCGGCATCCTGTCCCCGCCGCATCATGGCCGCACCCGCATCACGCCCGCGCCTGCGTCTCCCGCACGAATTCCGAGGCCGACTCCAGCAGCCATTCCCGCAACCGCGACATCGCGTCGCTGATCGGCTGCATTTCGGGATAGACCAGGTAGTACCCGCCCGATGACGGCATTGCCAGCGGCACCGGCATCACCAGTTCGCCTTCGTTCAGGTAGCGCTCCACCAGGAAGCGCGGCACCAGCCCGATGCCCAGCTTGGCGCGCGCGGCGGCGATCACCATGCTGTGGTGATCGTAGCGCGTGCCGCGCATCGCATTGACGTCCTCGACGCCCGCGAGGCGCATCCACTGTTCCCACTCGAACTGGCGCGTCGACAGATGCAAAAGCTCGGCCCCGGCGATATCGGCCGGGCGGATGCGCTTGCGGCCGCCGAAATAGTCGGGATGGCAGACCGGCACGGACTCCTCGGGAAACAGCGGGTCGGCGCGCGCGCCGGGGTAGTGCGGCTCGCCGAAGTGGATGGCGGCGTCGAAATCCGTTCCGTCGAACAGGAACACGTCCGAGCGCGCCGTGAGGTTCAGCACCACCTGCGGATGGCGCGCGTAGAAGTCGGGCAGCCGCGGGATCAGCCATTCGACCGCCAGCGTCGGCAGGCAGGCGAGCTCGACGATGCCGCCGCTGCCCTCGTGCGCCATGATGTCCAGCGTATCGCGCTGCAGCTTGCGCAGCGTTTCGCGGACCTGCCGGCTGTACAGCGTGCCGGCCGGCGTCAGCGTCAGCCGCTGGTTGACGCGATGGAACAGCTGCACGCCGAGCTGGCTCTCCAGCGTGGCGATCTGCCGCGACACCGCGCTCTCGGTGACGTAGAGATCGGCCGCCGCGCGGCGCAGGTTCAGATGCGAGGCGGCGGCCTCGAAGGCGCGAAGACTGGACAGGCTGGGGACGCGAAATGCCATTGGCGCGATGGGGTGGAACGTGGTTGCGAAGTGGGCAGCACGTGGGCAGGACGTGGGTGCGACGTGGCCGGCAAAGTTGATGCGTTTTTCTCATCAACCCCGGCAAATTTCTCGCTTGAGCGCGGTCCGGCGATGAGAAAGAATCGGCGCCGTAGCAAATACCAAAGCCGATACCAACACCAATACCAACACAGCAAGAGCCCCCGGAGGAGACCGCATGACACCGATCAAATCGTCCCGCATCCTTGCCGCGATCGCGGCAGCCGCGCTGACCGTGCCGATGAGCGCGGGCATCGCGCAGGCGCAGGAATTTCCGAACAAGGCGGTCCGCATCGTCGTGCCGTACCCGCCGGGCGGGACGACCGATATGGTAACCCGGCTGATCGGCGATCAATTGTCCAAGGTCTGGGGCCAGCCGGTCATCGTCGACAACCGTCCGGGCGCGGGCGGCATCGTCGGCACCAGCCTGGCGGCCAAGGCACCGGCCGACGGCTATACGCTGCTGATGGGCTCGGTCGGCGAGTTCGCCATCAACCCGACGCTGTACCGCAAGCTTGCCTATGACGTCGCCGATTTCGCGCCGGTGTCGCTGGTCGCCCGTGTGCCGAACGTGCTGGTGATGTCGCCGTCGTTCGCCGAGCGCTCGAAGGTGATGTCGCTGCCCGATTTCGTCGCCTACGTGAAGGCCCATCCGAAGAAGGTCAACATGGCCTCGGCCGGCAACGGTACCTCGACCCATCTGGCCGGCGAACTGTTCCAGCGCATGACCCACACCGAGATGAGCCACGTGCCCTACAAGGGCAGCAGCCCGGCGATCTCCGACATGATGGCCGGCAATGTCGACGTGATGTTCGACAACCTGCCCGCCTCGCTCGAATTCATCCGCGCCGGCAAGCTGCGGCCGCTGGCCGTGACCTCGGCGCAGCGCTCGCCCGCGCTGCAGGACGTGCCGACGGTGGCCGCGGCCGGTCCGGTGCCGGGCTTCGATGCGACGCCGTGGTTCGGGCTGTTCGCCCCCAAGGGCGTGCCGCCGGCGGTGGCCGAGAAGATCGCCAGGGACCTGGCGGTCGCGCTGAACGATGCCAGGATCCTCGGCCGCATGCGCAATATCGGCGCCGAGCCCGCCTTCAACTCGCCGGGCCAGTTCGCCGAGCTGGTCAAGCGCGACCGCGAGAAGTGGGGCGAGGTCGTCAAGCAGTCGGGCGCCACCATCGACTGATGCAGATTCCCCGGGGCCGGCCCGTCGCAAAGGCGCGGGCCGGCCGCTTTTTTGTCTTCTGTTGTCTTCCCTTGCATTACGAGCTTTCCATGTCCGACCACATCCTCTCTCTGGTGTCCGCCTGCGTGGGCGCGACCAAGGCCGCCAAGCTGCTGTCGCTGATCGAAACGCCCGCGGGCCTGCCCGCCGGTGCCGCCGGCCAGCCCAGCCGTGCCGAAATCGCTCACGCGCTGAACGTGGTGCTGTTCGACGGCATCCTGACCCGCGTGCCGACCGGCCGCGAGTACACCGAGGATGTCGCCGCGGCCGGCGGCAAGGTGAATTTCGACCATGGCGCGCTGCGCACGGTGGCGTGGCGGGCCAATGGCCAGCTGCCTCCGGGCGAGGCCGCCTTCACGCGTTTCCTGCGGCCGCTGGGTTACCGCCTGAACGGCACCTATCCGCTGGACCGCATCGGCATGACCGGCCGCTCCTACGCGCACGAGGACGCGCCGGACGGCATCGCGCAGTTCTTCGTCAGCGAGTTCCACCCCGAGCGCTTCAGCGCGGAGCTGCAGGCGGCGGTCACCCGCGTGGTTTCGACGTCGGTCGACCCGCTGCGTCCGGACACGGTCGCGCTGCTGTGGAAGCTGGACCGCGACCGCGCGCTGCCTTTGGCCGAAGCCGTTCACGTGATCCGCAACCTCACCGCCTGCTTCGAGCGCCATCACGCCACGCCCCGGCTCGAGGACTACCAGCGCATCCTGCAGGAATCGGCGGAGATGGCGTGGATCGCCACCGAAGGCAATGCCTTCAACCATGCGACCGACCGCGTCGAGGACGTGTTCGCGCTGAGCGACCAGCAACGCGCCCTCGGCCGTCCGATCAAGGAGAAGGTCGAGGTCTCCGGCAGCGGCCGCGTCAAGCAGACCGCGTTCCGCGCCGATCCGGTGATGCGCGAGTTCGTCGGCGCGGCCGGCGAGATCGTGATGCGCGAGGTGCCGGGCTCGTTCTACGAGTTCATCACGCGCGACCGCTACGCCGATGGCGCGAGCCAAAGCAAGCTGGATCTGGGCTTCGATGCCTCCAACGCGCAGGGCATCTTCAAGATGACCGCGGCCACGGTCTGAGGCTGCGCAGATGTCGTCCAGCAAGGAGCTGATTGGGTATCTGTCGCAGGCCCATCCGGACCTCGACGTGCTGACCGATGCCACCGACCGCGCCGGCTACGAGACCGGCGCGCGCTACGGCGCCGGCACCGCCGCGGCGGTGGTGCGGCCCGCCACGCGCGAGCAGGT